>NZ_JBATHS010000363.1:0-1573 GCF_049667165.1 Maribacter sp. | reverse complement strand
GCTGAAGTCTCTTCCGCCAGGGCCGCATTCTGCTGGGTCACCTCATCCATACTGGTCACTGCCATATTCACTTGATCGATTCCGGTCGATTGTTCATGACTGGCGGCGGCGATCTCGGAGATGATATCCCCCACCCTCTTTACTCTGGTCACTATCTCATTCAAGGTTTCACCAGACTCATTCACTAATTGAGCTCCGGCCTTAACCTTACCGGCGCTGTCCTGAATCAGCTCCTTGATCTCCTTCGCTGCGGTTGCACTACGCCCAGCAAGGTTACGCACTTCGGTAGCAACCACAGCAAACCCTCGACCCTGCTCTCCAGCTCGCGCGGCTTCCACTGAAGCGTTCAAGGCCAGCAGATTGGTCTGAAATGCGATCTCATCAATCACACCAATAATTTCGGCAATCTTGTTACTGGAGCCGTTGATCGCCTCCATCGCATCCACAGCCCTGCTGACCACATTGCCTCCATGTTCAGCCGTCTGTCTGGCGCTGGCGGCGAGCTGATTGGCCTGCTGGGCATGGTCAGCATTGTTGCGCACCGTACTGGTGAGCTCCTCCATGCTGGAGGCGGTCTCTTCCAGGCTGCTGGCCTGTTGCTCGGTGCGGGATGATAGATTTGTATTACCTGATGAGATCTCGCTGGAAGCAGTAGTAATCACATCAGCCGATTCACGCAGATCGACAACGATCTTTTCCAGATTTGCAATGGTTTCGTTGACGCTGTTTTTCACCTCACCAAAAGTCCCAACATAGTTGCGTTGAATGGGTTTGGTGAGATCGCCTTCCGCCACCTTACGCATTGCAGCGGCGATATCGGAAAATACATTATCGATACCATCGATCAGATCGTTGATGCCACTACCCAATTGCTGAAAGAAGCCCTCTTTTCCCTGCAGATTAATGCGTTGAGTCAGGTTACCCGATTTTGCCGCGGCGACGATGTCGTCGATCTCCTGCTCGACCAACAGCTCATCAGTGATGTCGTTCCACTGGGTTATCCTGCCATGGTACTCCCCATCGGCATCGAAGACCGGACTGGTGACCAGTTCGAAGGTGTGTCCCCAGGCGCTGAAGCGGGAGGTTTTGGTCTCTGTGAGTTGCTTCCGGTACATATCCCGCAGCTGATCGTCCGGGAAGAATTCGGCTAGATTAGTCCCGATCAGGTCATCGGTATTGAAGCTACGGCCCCTTTCCCTGATATTCTCAGCCAAGGTATCGAACAACTTGTGCCCAGCCTTGTTCATAAAGATCAGCGTATTCGCCTTGTCGGAGAGCGTCACGCTGCTGGAGACATTCTCCAGAGCGATCTTAATGCGCAGATTCTCAGATGCGGCCACGACCACTTCATGCAGGTCATAACCCAGACGGGACTGCATAGTCAGCATGGATCTGAGCAATTTACCTGTCTCGTCATCACGTTCAATTTCGATCTCATTGTCATAGTTGCCATAGGCAATTTTTTGGGCGATTTCCGAAGCATGACTTAGCGGTTTGGCCATGGAGCGACTGATCATGAAGATGATCCCCAAACCGATCAGCAGCGCAATGCCCCCTATGAGCAGAGCAAAGT
>NZ_JBATHS010000362.1:0-6285 GCF_049667165.1 Maribacter sp. | reverse complement strand
GTGATTTTCACATCCTTAAAAAAATTCCGTTAGATTATGAATATAAAAAAATATTGGCTCAGAACTGATAAATATCATATTTAAAGCACATAATCATATGTACTTTTGAGTAATTCATAATACAAATGTCATGCAAGTCAAGAAGAACCCAAGTGCAGATTTAAATAAGAATAGTGGCCTCTACTTTGTCATTGGCCTAACCCTTGTCCTTTTTCTTACCTGGAGGGCTTTGGAATTTAAATCCTATCCAAAACAGGATAAGATTGTTGAAATGTTAAATGTGGTTGAGGATCTGAAGGAAGATGTGCCGATCACAGAACAGATTAAGACCCCACCACCACCACCACCACCATCGGCACCCGAAATTATCGAAATTGTTGAAGATGCGGCTGAAATCGAAGAGACAGTCATAGAGAGTACCGAATCAAGTCAAGATCAGGTAGTCGAAGCAGTTGTTGAAGTTGATGATGTTGAGGTAGGGGAAGAAGAAGAAGAGATTTCAGTACCCTTTGCAATAATTGAAAATGTACCAATATTCCCAGGTTGCGAAAGTGCCAAGGGAAATGCAGAACGCAAGGCATGTTTTCAAGAAAAGATACAGGAACATATTAAAAAGGAGTTCAGATATCCACAAATAGCCGCAGAAATGGGCATTCAAGGTAGAGTGTTCGTGCAGTTCGCCATAAACTCCAAAGGAGTTATAGACGGCATTAGAACCCGTGGTCCAGATCCAGGATTGGAAAAGGAAGCCGCAAGAATCGTGGCGTCCTTGCCAAAAATGACCCCAGGAATGCAGCGAGGTAGAGCGGTTACCGTTCCTTACAGCATACCAGTAAACTTTAAATTGGCAAGCCAGTAAAATAATATCAAAGTTCCCCCTGAACATTACGGAACTGTTGGAAGGGTCATTGGTCGACGGCTTTTTTATACTCGATTAATTTTTGAGGCCCTTCCAGCAGTATACGTACAATTTGCAAAGTGCCATCATCCTTGGTGGCAATTTGCCATTTTATAAGGGAAATGGTCCCATTTTCTATTTCAATCCCCGTAATACTGCGCGGATGTACGCAGCTACCATCATTAAATAACGGAATGTCACCTGGCTCTGGGAAGCGAGGCCTATGGGTGTGCCCCACAATGGTAATCAACAGTTCCTTGCTTAAAATCCATTTTTTGATACGTCTTTCGACCTTGATCAATTCCTTATAGTTCTTAGCCGGACTGGTGGGGTCGGCAATACCCCAAACCTGTAAGGGTTTCCATAAAACCCTTACCAAAAAACGACCCCAACGCCAAAATGTGTAATTCCACCAATCGGCTTGGTGCCCATGGGTCAAAAACAGCTCTTGGTTCGTGTTTGTGTGTTTTAGGACCACACCTTCATGGTAAGTAATGCCCTCGAATAGCTCTTTGTCCTTATCATCTATGGGTTCATAGTAACTAGATAGATGTTTTTTTACATAATCGTCATCCTTATAGACCATATCATGGTTGCCCCAAAGCATATATAAGCGGTTTTCAAGATGAAATTGTCGAAGCAGTTGAAAAACATTTTTATGCGCTTCAAAAATGGGTTCAAAGGAAAGGTTTTCCCATAGTTCATCCCCATCGCCGATCTCGCAATATTGAAAATCATTTTTGTAATAGTGCTTTAAAGCATGGAAATAGATGTTTCTATTATTGGCGAAATCATCGGCAAAACTATTGTCTCCCCGATGACAATCGCTAAAGAGAATAAACTTTGAACTATCATCAAATGCGACCACTTTGGCATTCTCATATGCTCTTGACAACCTGAAATTCGACGACATATCCATAATTTCCATAAATATCTTAAAAAACGGGGAATACCAAAGATGGCAGGCGACAAAAAGTTTTGGAATATTTTGTAATTTTACCGGCCCTATAAAGACTAAAATGTGCATATGGAGCAACTTTACCAAGATGAATTTCCCTTAGACCGATTGATCAGCTTTCACAAAGTTTTGGAAGCTTATGATCGCATGGCCGAAAGCGAAGACAAGTTTGCGGCACAAAAGGCGAAATATGTTTTGGAGGCACAAGCCCCTTATCCTGAGCTTCGGGATGGTTTTAAAGACCTTTCGCTGTTGAAAAAGCATCAGAAGATTATTAACATCATTCTACAGGATTCCTTCTCCGAGATATTGACGAACAATGAGATCAAAGTAGGGTCATTGCCCTATTATGATGTTATTTTCAATCCATCAAAGCGATTCGAAAAAATACTAGCTGCCGCGGGGGATGATTTTGAATTAAAGGTCAGGGGTGGTACCGAAGACCTTAATTATATTATGGGCTGTACCATAATCCTAAATTTTTATTACGGGTTTAACTTAGATTTTAAACGACCCCTTTTTTATGATATTCCTGATGATAAGGGGGTAATGAAGCACTACCGTATTCTTTACAATGCCGATTTCATGGAATTGATCCCAACCGATAAGGCTAAGGATTTGACTCAAGAAGATGTTGATGAGTTGCTCGAGAATTTTTATAATATCGAGGTTTGGAAAGAAAAGATTCCGCCGGCAAGTTTCATCGCCAAGGGATTTGTAATATCGAATATGTTCGATGCCACTACGGAACATGCTATCTCAGAGATTAAATCGAGCCTTATATCCAATGATAAAAGAGCCAATGACAGTTTTATAACGAATCTTCAGGATGTTTTTCGGTCCTTCTTTAATATAAAGGATATAAGGGTAGGTTTTGTGACCTACAATTCTGATAAGGACAAGTTTGAAAGGGTGCATGGAAAAGAAATGGCAAGTTATCTTTTGCATGACAGGGAAATGGAATCCTGTAGTGAGACCCTTTGTCCCCGTTCGTACAGCAGATTACTTGATCAGCATGATTATTTTGCGATTGCAAATGTTGAGAAGTATTATGATTTATGTGATGGGCAACCCCCTTACAAAGGTCTAAAGAACCAAGGTATAAAAAGTGCCATATTCGCACCCATTTCCAATGACGGAAATCTTCTGGGTATTTTAGAGCTGGTGTCCACAAAGGTGAATGCCCTGAACAGTGTAAATGCCCAAAAGTTAGAGCATATAATGCCATATATTGTAACTGCGGTATTGCGTTCGGCGGCTGAAGAGGCCAATTTAATCGATGCCGTAATCCAAAATGAATGTACCACGGTGCATTCATCGGTTTATTGGAAATTCAAAGAAGAGGCGAAACACTTTATTGATGATGAATTGGATGGGAAACAGGCTTCTTTCAATGATATTGTTTTTAAGGATGTATACCCGTTATATGGGCAAATAGATATCAAGGATTCTTCTAAGGCAAGGAACTTGGCCATACAAAATGACCTGATCATACAACTTTCTTCCATTAACAAGATCATTACGTCAGCTTGGGAAAAGCAAAGGCTGCCGATCTATGAAGAATTGGCCTTTAGGGTGGGTAACCTACTTGAAGAAATCGAAGAAACCTTGAACACTAGCAGTGAACAGGCAATCTTTGATTTTGTAAAAGAAGAGGTTAATCCGGTTCTTGACCATTTAAAAAATTCGGATCGGCACTTAAAAAAGATGATTTTGGATTATGAGGCCGAGATTGATGACACCACTGAATCATATTATGACCATCGTCGAAGATATGATGATAGTGTAATGGCCATAAACAAAAAACTGGCGTCTGTCATCGATAGGAAACAGGAAGATGCCCAGGGCATGTTCCCCCATTATTTTGAACGGTATAAAACCGATGGGGTTGAACATAATATGTATATAGGACAATCGATTGCTGGAGTATTGCCTTTTGATGTGCTGTATTTGAACAACCTGAGATTATGGCAATTACAGGTGATGTGTGAGATGGAAAACACCCATTATGAATTAAAATCAAAATTACCCGTGTCCTTGGATGTGGCCTCACTTATATTGGTTCATAGCACCTCCTTATCAATACGTTTTCGTATGGATGAAAAGCGATTTGATGTTGACGGGACCTATAATGCACGCTATGAGGTGATAAAAAAACGCATCGATAAATCCTTCATCAAAGGAACCAATGAGCGTTTGACCCAAACCGGAAAACTTTCCATTGTATATTCACAGAAAAAGGAAGAGTTGGAATATCTGAGATATATCGGTTTTCTAAAATCCAAGGGGTATTTTACCAATACTATTGAAATCCTTGAACTGGAAGGTTTACAAGGTGTTACCGGTCTTAAGGCCATTCGTGCCGAAATCCTCTACAAAAAGGATAATGAGTCACAGCAAACGTACACGTACGACGATTTAATGGAGACGCTCAATACCTGATTCGTTTAACTCTTGTGAAGCCCATATAACTGAAAGGCAACTGCAAAGGCAATGACCGAAATTACGGTACCTATTATGAAAATGGTATAGGTCCATCGTAATATTTTATATTTCCGGTTCAGGACCAAACCTAGGTAATACAGATCCTTGGTTAAACTCGAATAGATATAATCCTTGTCTTTTACCAGTTCATTGATGGCCCATTCATATTCGGATAATTTCATCTTATGGAAATTACCGAAGAAAAGGAGGTTCACTTTTTTATTCTTTACATCTTCCTTGGTGAATTCTCCACTGGTAACATTGGGCCTTGTAGCCAATACCGCCAATATCATAGAGACCACTGCGAAAATGACAAAAATGATGGTGGGTACGATCAAGTATTGGTTAGAAGGGTTGTCGAGTTTGGGTATTAGGTTCGACAATGCCAACGAAATGATGATGGCATTGACCGATAGTAGAATATTCGCTTTGGTATCGGCGATGTCGCTTAGGGACAAATGGTTTCTTAAGGTAACCCTAAATAGGGTTTGAACACCACGATCTGGGCTTTCACTCTTATATTTCGCTTTAAGGGCTTCTTTTTTGGCAATGGTCTTTATCGATTTATATTCCTTTTTAAGTCTTTTCAGGTTTTTATCCTTCCCAGGTTGCCAGTATTCCTTGGCGTAATCGGTGTTGTAATTATGTTCTACCTCAAACATTTTGATGTTGGTCTTTAACCAATCTTTCTGTGAATATTTGGCAATGTCCAATAATGCCAGTTCTTCCCGCAAGAATTCACAGGTTTCCATATAACTGTTCTGGGCAAAATGGGAGGCATCGGCATCCCGAAGAATTTCTTCTTTTAGGGTTGTAGGGGTATGGTATCTTTTTGTGGCAAGGATAAGGTTAATGACATCTTCGGTTCGTGACTTGTCATAGCCTTCATTCGAAAGGAATTCTTTGGCAATGGCGACACTTTTTTCCTCATGGTCCCCACTGCCTTGGGTATAACCCGTATCATGCAACCATGCGGCCAACATCAATAGTTCATTTTCTTGGTCTTCTAGGCGAAGCGAGTCTAGGATTTCTTTAGTACTTTTAACCACACGTCGGGTATGTGTCAGATTATGATATAAAAATTTATTGTCCAAGTTATGGGTCAATAATTCCGTGACAAAAGATTTAGTTTTCTCAATAATTTCCGACATATATAGTGTATTATATAATACACCAAAGTACAAAATTTAGATTTTACTTGATTTCATATGCGTAAATATTGCTTTTTGATTTTTTTGTTGATATTAACAGGTAGCTGTGCTACGTACAAGACAAAATATGCGGTTGAAACAGAGTCTAAGGATGTACCGACAACCAAATCGGTTTCCCATACCTTTTATTTGATCGGTGATGCGGGAAAGTCGCCCATGGGTGACATGAACCCGGCTTTAAAGGGCTTTAAAGAAAGATTGGACCAAGCGGATGAAAATAGTACGGCCATTTTCTTGGGTGACAATATTTATCCCGCAGGGATGCCAGACAAGAAAGACTCCACTGCCGCCTATATCAGTGCCAAAAATAATATCACGGCTCAATTGCAAACGCTGGAAAATTTTAAGGGAAGACCCATTTTTATTCCAGGGAATCATGATTGGTACAATGAAGGTGTTTTAGGGTTGGCAAGACAGCAAAAGTTTATTGAAAAGCAGCTAGACTCAAAAAAGGTTTTTTTTCCTAAAGATGGTTGCGCGCTTCAAAAAGTAGTTATAAATGATGAAATCGTGCTCATTGTCATCGATACGAAATGGTACCTTGCCAATTGGGATAAGAACCCGACAATAAATGATGATTGTGAAATTAAGGATAAGGAAAAATTCTTTGAGGAATTGGAGGGGTTGATCACCAAGAATGCTGATAAGACTACCCTCATCGCCTTGCACCATCCGATGGCCAGTTATGGTCATCACGGGGGTCAATTTTCCTTGAAACGTCAGTTGTACCCAAC
>NZ_JBATHS010000361.1:0-1681 GCF_049667165.1 Maribacter sp. | reverse complement strand
AATAGGGGCTTTGAATTATCTTGCTTCTAAGGGCATGAATGTGGCCTATTTTTTAACCTTGAACATCAAAGGCGATGGTAAGGATGTTTGGCCTTATGCGGATCCCAACGATTTTACGCGTTTTGATGTGAGTAAATTGGAGCAATGGGAAATCGTTTTCCGGCATATGCAGTCCAAAGGAATAATGCTGCACATGGTACTTCAGGAAACCGAGAACGAGACCATGCTCGATGGAGGTGATATGGGACCTCTGCGTCAATTGTATTTTCGTGAGTTGGTGGCCCGTTTTGGACATCACCTTGCCCTGACGTTTAATCTGGGAGAGGAGAATGGCCCCGCAGATTTTACCCCGATTGCCCAAAATGATGCGCAGCGTAAGGCCATGGCAAGTTTTTTAAAGCAGATTGACCCATACGACCATTCGGTGTTATTACATACCCACTCCCATGAACCGGCACGGTCCAATGTGCTCGATTCCATAGTAGGTTTTAAAGATCTTGACGGACTTTCATTACAGGTCGATAAGCGGGAAGAAGCTGCTGATGTTGTGCAGACATGGAAACAAAAAGCCAAGGCTGCCCATCATGATTGGTTGATTACCATGGATGAAATTGGCATGTGGCATACAGGGGCCGTTTCCGATTCGTTGGATCCGAACCACGACACCCTTAGACGATATGTACTTTGGGGAACCTTGTTGTCGGGGGCAGCGGGCGTTGAATGGTATTTTGGTGCGAACAGCAAGCATAACGATTTGAATGCTGAGGACTGGCGTACACGAGATCGTCTTTGGGAATTGACGGATCATGCCCTCAATTTTTTCGAGGCCTATTTACCGTATTGGGAAATGCAACCAGCGCATGGCCTGGTGAATTTGAAAGATGCCTATTGTTTTCGAAAAAAGGATGAAATCTATGTCGTTTATATACCATCTGATGGCAAATACACCATTGATCTAAGCGAAACAAAGGGGCAATTCAACGTTCAGTGGTTCAATCCGCTTCAAGGTGGTGACTTGATTACGGGCACCGTAAAAAACATCACAGGTGGTGGGATAAAGGACTTGGGCAATCCAATTGTCGACACCGATAAAGCAATCCAACAGGATTGGGTGGTATTGATAAGGGCTAATGAATAGGTGGTATGATGCTTTACATATTTGCCGATAAAATAGTTTTCTAAACTGATGGGTTATAGGCTTTTGACTTGTAGGTCATGAAAGGCATCGGCCTGAATTTTAAGCAGCTCCTCGGCTTTTTGCTTTTTATGGGCATAAACGGCTTCTTCCTCTTCGATTTCGCTATAGATTTTTTGGTTCAAAGCGGTATCGGTCGCTAATATTTGCTCACGTTGACTCACTTTTTGGGCAACCCAGGTTTTCAGGATACTCTCCTCTTCTTCCAATTTAATGTCATATTCCCCTTTGGGGGCTAACAGTTTGGCCACAATGGGTGAGGTTTCAATGGCCAGGAACAATAGAAAAATAAAGAACGACGGAAACCAAGGTAATGCACCCAAGGCATTGATGCGGGCCATGAGTCCATCGAATCCGTCTATAATGGGTTGCGAACCAGTTACCGTGGTTGCGTATTCGGTCTGCAAATTGACGATTTGGGACTCCAGGCCTTTTATTTTTTCCCCGTTGGCCGCTTTCAATTGTTGCAATTCGGCCAAAGCGGCA
>NZ_JBATHS010000360.1:0-1851 GCF_049667165.1 Maribacter sp. | reverse complement strand
CCCATGGACGCTCCGTCATAATCCTCAACCATATCCCTATTTTCGCCCCCAGGCCTAATAATGACCAAATCGTTCCGTCCCATCCGGGCCACGATCAGACACCCCTTTGTCCTTCCGTCAAAAGTTTCACTTCTATATTCCAATATTCCCGTAGGGGCTATATGGGGGCCAAAATCATAGGTAAATCCCCTAAAATTGGCATCAGGTGCTACCCCGTTATATTCAAAATTATCCAAAGCAGCATCCCCTTGATTCAATACGTATTCTCCCCTAAGGGGATTGGGATGCCCATAATAGCCACCAAGGGCTACCCGTGCCATAAAATCATTTTGATCGGGTTGGGCACCGATCACCGTAGGGATATCTTTTGGCCCCCTATAGTTTATTGTTGGATGCGGGGGAATATAATAGGGAGATATAGGATTTGAGGTCGGGGTATTTTCATTCCCCCCTGAGCCATTAATGGTGGCATACAATTCGCCATTGCTATGCCAAACCAAATCATAGGCATTCCGTAGGCCCGTGGCATATATCTTTAAAGGTGCCTTCTCATGATAGGGGTCGTAACTTCCACCACCGTCCACCGTCTTTACCGAAAGTGGTAAGGTTTGGGGTAGTTGATTTGGGTCAAGACATAAGATAGCACCGGATAACAAGGCCTCCCGGGAAGGTTCTTGATCGCTTTCACAATCGCACCACCCCATACCCGTATTGGCCCCCTGTCCAAAATAAAGTTTACCATCGGGCCCAAAGACAATGGAATTTGCAAAATTCTCCTGGTTCGGACCAAAACGGGGCAGGTCTTTGATCACCCAGTCATTTTTCAGGACCTCATCGGTCGTATCATCCAAATGCAAACGGGCCATACTACCGGCCCACTTTGCTGTATCATAAACCTTTGGAGCATCGGGAAACGTAACCCAACTCGTAGGAACTTCCGAATACGTGGTCCAAACGATTAAACTATCCGATCTCGAAGCTGGATCAAAAGCCAAACCAATAGTCAATTTAGATACTTTTCCAAAAGGCTTGAATGTATGCTCCAGCCGTAAATCCCCCGAAGGGTGCATCAGAAACCGCATTATTTTACCATCTATGGCAGCTGCATACAATTTATGATCGGGGCCGATCACCAAACTTGTAAACTGCCCCTTGACCCTATCACCTAATTCGATTTTTTGGAACATGACCCCTTCCATCGTACCTTTGGGCGTCGTGGCATATGCCCGAAATTTTCTTTTAACGTATCTGTTTAACCTATTCGGATAAAATACAAGAATAACCAATCCCATTGACAGTAATACAACCAGTAATTTTTTTATTTTACCATTCATTTTACATCATTCTATATATACCCCTTGGGGTAGCTATACCTTGATTTGATAGTTTTGGAATAAATAGTGCTTTATTTTATCCGTGTCATCGCCACAGGCTTTTTTTATCTCATATACCTTGGCATCGACCAAGGTGCGGTACCACCAACCTTGTAGAAAATGCCATAAAAAACCTTCCTTCCCTTGGGTAAAGCCCAGTTTAAAGACATAGCGATATACAAAATAGAGGAATGACCGCCAAAAGAGTGGCATGTTGGCGTACTTTTTCTTCTTATCCCTTTTGGATTGGGCATCCGCGGACATTTCATATTGTTGTGCCGTTGCTGACTTTGGGGTTAGAAAACCATACTCCAAATTTAAAAGATCGATAGCCTCCCGAATGGAATACCCATTATGTTTTTCAATCCACCATCCTAAGGGATTTAAATTATGATCCACAAAAAATCCATCAAATTGTATGCTCTTTCCTTGGGTCAATACGATATGTTCATCCATCCAACGCTCTTCACAGAAACCA
>NZ_JBATHS010000359.1:0-3348 GCF_049667165.1 Maribacter sp. | reverse complement strand
GTTTTAAACTCATGGGAAATATCGGTATAGAGTTTTGATTTTAACTGATTTAGCCTTTTGAACCTCAACGCCTCCGCTTCTTTTTGCCTTAAATCAAATTGCATTTTTAAGCGCCATTTTAAATAGTTGTAGATGGCAAATCCCAGGCATAGCAGTAATAACGCATAGAGCGACTTCGACCACGAATTAAAATACCATGGGGGTGAAATGGTAAAATGGAACACCTCTGGGGCATCGTTCCAATACCCATCATAATTGCTCGATTTTACTTCAAAGCTGTACGCTCCGGGTGGAAGCCTGGTGTACCTTACGAAATTGGTATTCCCCGCCTCTACCCAGTTATTTTCATAATCAACCAGTCTGTATTTATAAAGGTTTTTTTGTGGGAGTGAATATTGCATACTCGAAAACTCAAAGGTCACTGTGTTTTCATTGTACTTTAAACGAAGTCCGGATAGAATTTTTCGAGGTTTCCCAACAACGTTTAGATGTGTGATGGTTGTTTTGGGCCTTATTGTGTTTTTTCTTATTTCATCTGGATTAAACCAATAGAAGCCTTCTAGGCCCCCAAAATATAACTGCCCATCCTGACCCGAAAAATAGGCGCCCGTATTGAACTCAGATGCCAAACCATCATAGTTTGTGTAATTTATGATTGTTGGTGCCGAAGTGAGGTTCCGGCCCGGAGTGAATTTTGTAATACCCTTGTTCGAACTGAGCCATAAGGCCCCCTTCGTATCGGGCAGAATACCATAAACCACATTATTTGCAAGACCATCATGTTGTCCGTAGTTGTAGAATGTATTCGTGGCAATGTCATATGCGTCCAGACCTGCTCCATACGTGCCAATCCATACTACATTATTAGGGGCGTAGTAGAGGCTCTTAATACTATTTATGGATATTGAGTTTGCAATCGAATCATGTTGGAACATTGAAAATCTACCTTCATTTACATCAAATTTTGCGATACCGTCAGCATCAGTCCCCAACCATAAATTTCCATCTCCATCTTCCGTTATGACCCTAATGTTCTTTAAGGCCATGCCTTTGTCCTTGTTAAGGATCGTATCATACTTGGCCATAACACCCCGTGTCTTATCGAATTGAACAAGCCCCTCTTCACCGGTTCCCAACCAAAACCTACCATGGCCATCTTTAAAAATATCCCATATATTGATAGCCCCTAACTTTGCTTTAGTATTATCAATATAGTTGGTAATAGTTCCCTTCTTATCCATAATAGACAGGCCACCCCCCTGTGTTCCAATCCAGAGATCCCCAGTATCGTCTGCATGAAGGCTTATAATACGGTCAGAAAGAAGTGAATTGTCTTTGGAACCATCCATCCGGAAGGTTCGCCAACTATTGGATCCCGGTCGGTATTGCGTCAAACCCTTCCCCGATGTGCCAATCCAATTAGAACCAGAGGCGTCAACGGCAATAGACCGAACCACGTCAATATTGATATTCTCAGGAATTTGAAAATTGGTAAAGGAATTAAATTTTTCAAGATTCTCGTCGTAATAACTTAGTCCTGCACCATCTGTTCCAAACCAAATGGTTCCTGTATAATCTTCATAAATACTTAGGATATCGTTATAATGCAGTGCCTTGGGATTGTATTTTTCGACCATGAATTGTTTGGCCGTATAATTCTTTAGGTCTATCAAAAAAAGGCCTTGACCATAGGTGCCTATCCATAACCTTTCTTTGGCATCTAGATATAGGCATAAAATATTTAGATCTAGGGGAAGGGGTATATTCAAGGGCAGTTCAGTAGAACTGCTCAAAAATGCTTCCCCATTGTCCCTAAAATAAAGTCCACCCCCATAAGTACCGAACCACTGACGACCGTTGCCATCTACAACAATTGTGCTGAATTTATGGTCAATCCTTACCCCTTGAAAAGTAGTGGGTGAAACTATGGTGACCTTTGAAGTCGATTTATCTACCTCAAAAATTCCAACATCAGTGGTAATGATCACCATTTTCCGTTTTTCGGCAATTGCATAAATACCCCCGGGAGCGGCCCCCAAATCGATCTTTTGTACTTGAAAATTTTCGGGGTCCATTTTATAAAACCCATCGGTATAGGTGCCAATCCAAAAATTAAGTTCAGCATCTTGAAAAATGATACTGGCATTTTTTATTTCGGATATTGTTTCAAATTCATTGGTTACCCTATTAAGTTTGTTAAGAACATGGCTCGCAGGTATGCACCATATGTTATCCCGTCTGTCTATATACACTTTTCCTAAATGACTATAGGTTGGCCTGGTAATATCGGTGAAATTAAATGGGTATACTTCGAACTTTTTTCCGTCATACCTATTCAGCCCGTCTTGTGTCGCTATCCAGAGATAGCCAAGACTGTCTTGGTTTATAGATATGGCGCAGTTCTGCGAAAGTCCATCCTTAATCGAAAGTTGTCTGAATGTTATTTGATCTTGACCATGTAAGTATAGCGTGAAAAGAACGGTTACGACATAGAAAAATGCCTTTATTCGTTTCATGCCAAAGAAGTTCGTCCATGGGTAGTTTTCCATACCTTAACAAAATAGTATCTTTATATAGGTACGTATTGTAAAAAAAGGACATTGTAAATGTCCAAGAAGCAACTAAAACATTTATAAGATGATCAAGGCTTTCGCTGAAAGACTAGAATGCAAAATTCCTGAGAGCCTTAAACCTTTCTTGCTTACAGCAATTCATGGTCATACTGAAGATGCTATTCATCTAAGTTTTCCTGTTTATCCGAACGGCTTTCCCGTATTTATTAATGTTTATGGTAGTTTTCCAATATTGCATATTAATGGTCGAGCGTCGAGAGCTCCCTCTACATTGAACCTAGCTGGACAAATACAAGGGCAGATCCCGATGATTGAAATACAAGGTCGTTTTGGACAGATAGGATTTCTTATGCACCCAACCACTCCCTATTACCTATTCCATATTCTTGGGAATCTATCTTTAAACCGCTGGTTGGCGGTGGAGGAAATTTCTCCCAAAAATACAGCCGAACTTTTTAAAGCGTTGGATTCTTGTCAAGATCCATTACATGGACTACCCCTGATGATGCATTATTTAGAGCAACTCATACCAGGTAGATTGTCACCAGTACCTTGGCTCGACCAGGCCTTGACTGAGATATATAAAAGTGACGGTCAATTAAGCATCAAGGAACTTAGTGAAAGGGCCGGCTTGAGCTTGCGGCATTTCAGAAGACTTTTTATAAAAATTATAGGAATACCTCCTAAATATTTCTGTAAAGTGGTACAACTGAACACTATTTTTGAGAGTATAAACAATGCAAATACAGAAAAAGTACATCATCTGGCCTACGAC
>NZ_JBATHS010000358.1:0-2279 GCF_049667165.1 Maribacter sp. | reverse complement strand
GTCTCGTCCGCGAGATCGCTCAGGACTTCAAGACCGATCTGCGTTTCCAGAGCTCGGCCGTCATGGCTCTGCAGGAAGCCAGCGAAGCCTACCTGGTCGGTCTGTTCGAAGACACCAACTTGTGCGCCATCCACGCCAAACGTGTCACCATCATGCCAAAGGACATCCAGTTGGCACGCCGTATCCGCGGTGAACGTGCCTAAGTGGCGGCGGTCGATCGTCGGCACACAGCCGGCCACACAGACCGCGTACAAAACGGCTCTTTTCAGAGCCACACAAAGTCTCAAACGGAAACTTAGCTTTATCGCTTTCGTTCGGTCACCGTCGTCGTTTCATTTATCTTCTGTTTCTGTCTGCCGGTTCGGTTGCTTGCTTGGTAGTCGATTGGCAAAACTACGTCAATCGCGACGTCGTTTTAGGCAGTCCAGCAGCGTCCTTCCATGTTCGATTAACGAACGATGTTTTCTGTCTACCTACGTCATACACAATTCTATTCACATAGCACTAGTATAGATTGATTGTGGTTTATTTCATACACTTTTCAGATCAGACAATGATTTAAATACTACAACTTGTTTCGTTTGTTGTGCGTCGTGCAGCACAACGAGTTACAGTTTTCGAAACAACGTACTGCTTTATTTGTCATCTATTCTATCGTGAAATGGAGGACTGCGGGGGTGGGGTGGGTGGTTTCTTTCATTCGTCACACGCACACTCGCGTCATTTCGATCTCTAGTTCGTCCATCATGCCGTACGTAAGTAACATTTCCGTTCTTACACTGCGGCAACATTTCATCCATCTAGTTAGGTCATCGCGTCACATTCACTATATACTAATACTACTATACTCCATCATTATCAGTCACATCGTTCTCATCAGTTACCTACAGACACTGGCAGTCGGCAACGACAGAACCATTCCGTTTGAATGTTTTGAGTGGCTCTGAAAAGAGCCGTTTTGTTCGATGACCGATTAGTCCGGTCGTCGTCGTTTACTTGCTGGAGGCGGTACCGCCGACCTTCTGCGTCTTCTTCGGCAGCAGAACGGCCTGGATGTTGGGCAGAACACCGCCCTGAGCGATGGTGACGCCCGACAACAGCTTGTTCAGCTCCTCGTCGTTGCGGATGGCCAACTGCAGATGACGCGGAATGATGCGAGTTTTCTTGTTGTCGCGGGCGGCGTTGCCTGCCAACTCGAGAACTTCGGCCGCCAGGTATTCCATGACGGCTGCAAGGTAGACCGGAGCACCGGCACCGACACGTTCGGCATAGTTGCCTTTGCGCAGAAGACGGTGGATACGACCGACCGGAAACTGAAGACCAGCACGGCTAGATCGGCTCTTCGCCTTTCCCTTGACTTTGCCTCCTTTGCCACGTCCAGACATTTTCTATCGTCGTTAATCGAGTACGTTCAGCGTCGCGAATGAACTGAATGAGTATGATTTCCGCAGCACAGCTTGCGTTTAAATACACAACGACGACCGAGTCAGCGAGCGGCTCATGCATATTCAGTAGCTGCGCGCATAATGAGCCCGCGCGATTGCCTGACTCGGTCGGTCCGCTTATAAAAGCCTACGGACGCGCGTTTTTCTCTCATCTCAATCAATCGCAGTCATGCCGTTGAAACCAGCGTCGAAAGGAGCTAAGAAAGCCGCGAGCAAGGCGAAAGCCGCTCGTTCGGGAGACAAGAAGAAGAAGCGACGACGACGAGAGACCTATGCCATCTACATCTACAAGGTGCTCAAGCAGGTCCACCCGGACACCGGTATCTCGTCGAAGGCGATGTCGATCATGAACTCGTTCGTCAACGACATCTTCGAGCGCATCGCCGCCGAAGCATCGCGTCTGGCTCACTACAATCGTCGTTCGACGATCACCAGTCGCGAAATCCAGACCGCTGTCCGTCTCCTGCTGCCCGGTGAACTCGCCAAGCACGCCGTCAGCGAGGGTACCAAGGCCGTCACCAAGTACACGTCGTCCAAGTAGACGACGACGGTTATCCAACCGTCGATCAAAAGGCCCTTTTCAGGGCCACCCAAACCTATACAGATATAGCTCGAAACGCTGGTCTACATGTCGGTCAATCAATACACTGTCATTGTCGGTTTTTGCAATTATTAGCTAGCACCTGGATGCACATGATTTACGTAGGTAGGTGATAATAGTAACATTTCAACAGACATGCGCATTTCAGTCCTACTTCATTACCGACCGACCGCAAGCTCTTGCTTGTTTTGTCGTCCGTTTGTTCAAACCATTACACTTGACGTCCACTACGA
>NZ_JBATHS010000357.1:0-12165 GCF_049667165.1 Maribacter sp. | reverse complement strand
AATTTCGATGCGGCCGAATGGGTTCGAATGGTCAAGGATGCGGGCATGAAATATATTACCATTACCAGCAAGCACCATGACGGATTCGCCATGTACGATTCAAAGATATCTGACTATAACATCGTTGATAGAACACCTTATGGGAAGGATGTGATTAAAATGTTGGCTGAGGAATGCCGCAAGCAAAATATTAAACTCTTCTTTTATTATTCGCAGTTAGATTGGCACCATCCCGATTATTATCCTAGGGGAAGAACCGGTCAGGAATTTACCGGAAGGGATGAATCGGGAAACTGGGAGGACTATCTCGATTATATGAATGCCCAATTGACCGAATTGCTTACAGATTATGGTCCTGTTGGGGGCATATGGTTCGATGGGATGTGGGATAAAAAAGATGCCGATTGGCAACAAGGAAAGACCTATCAACTGATACATAATTTACAACCCGGGGCATTAATAGGCAGCAACCATCATGTAACACCATATCCCGGCGAGGATTTTCAAATGTTCGAACAAGATCTTCCAGGTGAGAACACCACGGGTTGGCAGGGTTCCCACATTAGTGAACTACCATTGGAAATGTGTTTGACCATTAATGGCTCCTGGGGGTTTAACCTGATGGATCAGAATCATAAATCGCCCAAGGAACTGGTGCAGTTGATGGTAAAGGCTGCAGGCCGAAATGCGAACCTCTTATTGAATGTCGGCCCCATGCCGAATGGGGAAATACAACCCGAACATAAAGCCTCCTTAATGGCAATGGGTGATTGGATGGACAAGCATGGGGAAACTATTTATGGCACCCGTAAAGGCATCGTGGCCGCTGAGGATTGGGGCGTTTCTACCCAAAAAGGCAAAAAATTGTACCTCCATATCCTGGATTGGGATAAGGATGTATTGTTGGTTCAACCCTTTAAGGATAAAGTAGAATCCGTCGTTTTCTTTACCGACAAAAGCAAAGTAAAATATCGTTTGGATGACTATGGCCTTCTTTTGGAACTTCAAAAAAACAAAATGGATGAGGTTGATACGATTTTAGAGATTACCTTAAAGTAACCTATAAAAACGCATCTACTTTTCGGTAGGCATCAATTACGGCTTGTTCCCCGGCTTTATCCGGTCTTGAATTTCCGTGTTCCATGCCCAGGATACCGTCGAATCCTTTATCATAGATCCATTTAAATACGTTTTGGTAGTTGATTTCACCGGTTGTGGGCTCATTGCGTCCTGGGTTGTCACCAATTTGAATATACCCGATTTCATCCCAGGTCAGGTCCATATTGTGGATCAAGTGCCCTTCGTTCTTCTGCATATGATAGATGTCGTACAAAATTTTACACGATGGGCTATTAACGCCTTTGCAAATCAAATAAGTCTGTTCCGATGTGCGTAAGTGTAAGTCTGGCGAATCGGAGAGCGGCTCAAGTACCATGACCAACCCGTGGGGTTCAAGAATGTCGGCACCCCTGCGTAAGGCTTCGATAACGTTTGCATTCTGAATGCCTATGGGAAGGTTTCTTTCGAAACCACCAGGGACAACGGTCATCCATTTTGCATTGACCCGTTTGGCCACTTCGACTGCTTTTTTACAGCCATCTAAAAAAATATCAATATATTCCTTCTTGCCCGCAGCCAGGGTATTGGCCATATTGCCACCTTTATCGATTACGAATACGCCCATGGTCATGTTGCGTTTTTCCAGTGTCTCCCCCATCTTGGTTTGTAGTGACACATCGCGATTCATCATACCATTGTCCTCAAAGGCAGTGAAACCTTGATCGGCCATAAAGTTGATTTGATCGATTGGATCTTCGCCGGCATGGTGTTTGAACATGCCTAAATGTGGGGCATATTTTAAATTGAAGTTATGTACAACATTGGTGTTGGCTCTTTTGCCGAACGCCAGATTTCCTCCCATCATGATGGCACTGCTCGTAAGGGTGGTCTTTTGAATAAAGCTTCTTCTTTTCATCCGTGTTATTTTTAAGGATCGGGCTTTTCATTCCAAGCCGCTGTTTTCTGATAATTCGGGTTATCTTCCCGTTAAAACAGGGTTAGTACATAAAATTGTTTGCCCTCTAAAAGTATTAATATTAAATATATTTTCTACATTTAATATCCGTAGTTTTAGGCAAAAGATAAACAAACCGCCCACCTTTAATCAAGATGATGAAAAAATCACATATTTTCCGGACAGGTGCCTTACTTATCCTTATAGTATCAATTTTCATGGATATATCATGTAAGGAGGTGAAGAAGGAGGATTCTCAGAATATGGAATCTGCCCAAATGAAGGCTGAGACGATGGAGCCATTTTTTGAGCTGTCTTTGGCCCAATGGTCCATTCATAATATGATACGCAATGATAGTGTTGACCCGTATACCTTTGCGGAAAAAGCCAAGGGCTGGGGTTTTACGGGATTGGAATATGTTAGTCAATTATATCCCCCGGATCTTGAGAACAATGAATATTCAGCGGAAGCCATGAATGCCTTTGTCGAAAAATCGAATGCCGAAGCTAAAAAGCACGGTATGCGAAATGTGTTGATCATGATCGACCGCCAAGGTAATTTGGCCGTAAGCGATGCTGCTGAAAGAAAGGCCGCTGTAGAACGGCATTTCAAATGGGTGGATGCGGCTGCCAAAATGGGATGTCATTCAATCAGGGTGAACCTGGCAGGGAGTGAAGAACCTGAAGAATGGATGGCAAATTCGATTGACGGTCTTTCACAATTGGCGACTTATGCAAAGGACAAGAATATCAACGTTATTGTAGAGAACCATGGAGGATTGTCATCGAATGGGGCGATGCTGGCCGAGGTAATGACCAAAGTGAATATGGATAATTGTGGAACTTTGCCAGATTTCGGCAACTTCTGTATTGTGCGTTCCGAAACCGGGTGTGCGGAGGCATATGACAAATATATGGGGGTGAAGGAATTAATGGAACATGCAAAGGCGGTCAGTGCAAAATCACATGATTTTGATGAAGATGGTAACGAGACCGAGATAGATTATGCCAGAATGCTCCAAATTGTAAAAGATGCGGGTTATTCCAGTTTTATCGGAGTAGAATATGAAGGCAATGTCCTGAGTGAGGAAGAAGGAATTATCGCAACACGTGATTTGTTGTTAAATGCGGCCAAAAAGGTCAAATAATACATATTTTTATGAAGGTATTTTTTAATCATTTGTTTGATTACAACTTTTATTGCAATAAAAAATTGATTGAAGAATGCAACAAGTTGAACACGGTATCAGAAAAGAGCAGTGTGCTTTTTAGCCACATTCTCAATGGGCATCATTTATGGAACTCACGAATCCTTTCCAAATCGAGTGAGTTTGAGTTTTGGCAGGTGCATCCTATTGCCGATTGGGCGGATATGCATTATGAAAATCAGCGAACTTCTTTCGATATTGTCACCAATGCGAATGATTTTGAAAAACGGATCGATTACGAGAATACAGAAGGAAGGTTATTCACCAATACGATCCAGGAAATGCTCTTTCAGATCATAAACCATTCTACCCACCACAGGGCCCAGATTGCGATGGATTTTCGTGACAATGGCTTGGTGCCTATCAACATGGATTATGCTTTTTACAAGCGTTAGCACCCAAAAGAAATGAAAAACGGGGACTTGGTTCAATGGTTAGTGTTGATGTTCCTGGTATTCTTGATATGGACCGCTTGGGATGACGCCATTGTAGTCCATAAATTGAATGTGTTTTATACAAAAGATCCGTAGAGTGCAATGGCCTATGCGCTCTAAACATTATATTCATTTTCTTTGTACTTTTTCTCAAAAAAGTGGCGATTAATCGCAAAGCGCTGTATTTTTATAGAAATGGAGCATCCATTATTCGTATATCCTTAAATTAAATGATTCATGCCAA
Source organism: Maribacter sp. (assembly GCF_049667165.1). Taxonomy (GTDB): domain Bacteria; phylum Bacteroidota; class Bacteroidia; order Flavobacteriales; family Flavobacteriaceae; genus Maribacter_A. The sequence goes on along the minus strand of NZ_JBATHS010000357.1, from coordinate 8,265 downwards.
AAAAACTTAGACTCGGAATTGTAGGGGGTGGGGGTGATTCCTTAATCGGAATCTTACATCGTGTGGCATCCCAAATCAATGATAACTATGAAATTGTCGCCGCGGTTTTCACGCCTGATTTTGAAAACAATATGGGCTTCGCCCAGGAAATCGATATGCCCTTGAACCGTGTTTATCGCGATTTTGACATCTTTGTGAACGAAGAAATGCAATTGCCCGAAAGCGAGCGAATTGAGGTATGTGCCGTGTTGACGCCAAATTTCCTTCATTTTCCAATGGCCTTAAAATTGCTTGAGAATGGTTTTCATGTCATTTGTGAAAAACCGATGACCACTTCATTGCAAGAGGCCAAAGCTTTACAAGAAGCACATAAAGAGGCTGGGACAGTATTCGCATTGACCCATACCTACACGGGGTATCCCATGGTACGTCAAATGCGCGAAATGATAAAGGCCGGGGCTTTGGGTAAAATACATAAGGTGGATGCGGCCTATTATCAAGGTTGGGTCAATACGGTCATACATCACGAAGCGAAGCGGACTGCGGTTTGGCGGCTAGACCCTGAAAAAGCAGGAATAAGCTCTTGTATGGGCGATATCGGTGTGCATGCCTTTAATATGCTAGAATATACTACAGGATTGAAAGTTGAGTCTATTTTAAGTGATTTCAACTACCTATACAAAGAGAACACCATGGATATTGACGGTACGGTATTGGTTCGCATGGGGGAATATGTAAAAGGTGTAATTCGGGCCAGTCAAGTCGCCACAGGCGAAGAGAATGGATTGACAATTGCCATTTACGGCGATAAGGCTGCTTTTAAATGGGAGCAGGAAAACCCCAATTTTCTGTACATGTTGAGCGATACCGAACCTACTCAGGTCTATAAGCCTGGCCATGCCTATAATTCGGTACTCTCCTTAGACGGCACTAAATTACCAGCAGGCCACCCAGAGGGTATATTCGATGCCATGGCCAATATATATAAAGGTGCGGCCAGGGCGATCAGAGGGCAAATCTATAACGAAGGGGAATTTCCTACTATGCTAGATGGCGTAAGGGGCATGAATTTTATTGAAGCAACAGTTGAATCCCATAAAAAAGGGAATGTTTGGGTGAATCTGGAATGATACCTAAAATTGAGGTACGGAAAAACGCCCTGACAGTATTGCCAGGGCGTTTTTATATTTTATTTTTTACGATCGTAAACCTTTTCGAATTCTTCACAGACAATGATCATACTGTCTTTCGGGACCTTGTTATAAGGTGCAAGTTCACGTTCATAAAGGTCCCAATGCACTTTTTTCCAGTGGGCTAGACTCTTGTCTCCTTCACCTTCCAGTTCTGCATAACCTTCGTCTATACTGAAATAAGGCTTAAATTTTACAGCCGTGGTCCTTACGATGCATTGTGCCGTTCCCCCCCAATCGGTCACAACGGTAAAATCACCGATTTTCGGCAAGGGTTTATTACGGCATTGCAAGCTCAAAAGAGAATGGGAGGTAGCGCGTTTGATTCCTTTTTTTATCAAGGCCGCACATTCGTTGGCATCTTTTTCGTTATCACAAAAATGAATTGTTTTTGGTGCCTCGGCGAAGGCATCCTCTAAGTGGTGGTCTAAATAATCCCCCCACATATTACGGGCTGATGCGTTATCCATATTACAATTCTATTTATTTTGATCCTTAAAGGTAGAATTCGTTCCGATCTAGCTATTAAACGAAAAAGCGATTGATTTAGTGTTTTGAACGGTTTTCATTTCAAATGTCGCAATTGGGTCACAAGCTAGTTGGTTTGGCCTTTCTTTAAAAGGATTTACTATTTTAATAATGTTGTATTTGCTATCTTTATAAGGTATGGAAATGTATTCCTTACAAGGAATAATGAAGATTAAATATAGGGCTAATTCTTAAAACAATTCCTATTTAAAATTCATTGGATTCAATAACATTATCAATTATCATAAAATGAAGACAATAAAGGGACCAGCCGTATTTTTAGCACAGTTTGTAGATAGTAAAGCGCCTTTCAATTCCCTGAAAGGTATGTGCCAGTGGGCTGCCGATTTAGGATATAAGGGAATACAAATACCAACTTGGGAAGGTTTCCTGATTGATTTGGACAAGGCATCCGAAAGCCAAACCTATTGTGACGAGCTCAAGGGCACGGTCAATTCCTATGGGTTGGAGATTACCGAACTGGCTACCCATTTACAGGGTCAGTTGGTGGCCGTAAATCCGGCGTATGATCTGATGTTCGATGGTTTTGCACCAGATAGCGTTAAGAACAATCCCAAGGCGAGGACCGAATGGGCGGTTGATGTCATGAAAAAGGCAGGAACCGCAAGTCGTAGGTTGGGGCTCAAGGCCCATGCGACCTTTTCGGGATCCCTATTATGGCATACCATGCACCCATGGCCCCAACGGCCTGCTGGTTTGGTTGAGATGGGATTTAAGGAACTCGCAAAAAGGTGGATGCCCATTTTAGATCATTTTGATAAGGAAGGTGTTGATGTCTGTTATGAAATACATCCGGGTGAGGATTTGCATGATGGGGATACTTTTGAACGTTTTCTTAAGGCCACCGGGAACCATAAAAGAGTGAATATCCTTTATGATCCCAGTCATTTTGTGCTGCAACAATTGGATTATATTGCCTATATAGACCATTATCATGAGTTTATCAGATCGTTTCATGTAAAGGATTCAGAATTCAACCCTACTGGCAAAAAAGGGGCATTTGGTGGTTATAATGATTGGGGGGATCGTGCCGGTAGATATCGCTCTTTGGGCGACGGACAAATAGATTTTAAGAGCATATTCTCAAAGCTTACCCAATATGGCTGCGATGTCTGGGCCGTGATGGAATGGGAGTGCTGCATTAAAAGTCCAGAACAAGGGGCAAGGGAAGGTGCCAAGTTCATCAAAGACCATATCATAGAAGCGACCGAAAAAACATTTGATGATTTTGCCGGAGCCGAAATTGACAAGACAATGTTGAAAAGGATTTTGGGGGTTTGAACATCGTACCTATTAAACATTATGCATTAACCTAGGGTTATTTAGGGTTTAGGATAGGTTTAAGGAACCCTTTTCAACCTATATTACTATCTACAATTGCTTACCTTTGCACAAAATTAATTTGACTTATGATTCAATCCATGACCGGATTTGGGAAACATGTTATACAACTTCCTGCTAAGAAGGTAACTATTGAACTAAAATCCCTCAATAGCAAAAGTCTTGACTTAAATGCCAGAATGCCCAATGCCTATCGGGAAAAGGAGCTCGAACTTCGAAAATTGATCGCTACTTCCTTGGTTAGGGGCAAGATAGATTTTGGACTCTATATCGAAAATACAGGTGATGAAACATCGACCCAGGTCAACGAAGTGGTGGTACGCCAGTATATGAAACAACTGGCATCCATCGCCCAAGGGGATGATTTTAAGTTATTGGAAATGGCGTTGAATTTACCCGATGCCCTGAAGACCGAACGGGAAGATATTGATGAAGAAGAATATAAGACCATACTGGAGGTTTTAAAACAGGCCTTGATAGAGATAAACACCTTCCGTTTAGAAGAAGGTATTGTGCTCGAAAAGGATTTTGAACAGCGCATCAAGAACATGGAATCCTTATTGGATCAGGTTGTCCAAATTGATCCGGAAAGGCAGGCGACGATTCGTGAGCGCCTTGAAAAGGCCATTGCCGACCTCAAGTCTGATGTTGATGAAAACAGGTTTGAGCAAGAACTGATCTACTATTTGGAAAAGTACGATATTACCGAGGAAAAAGTGCGCTTGGCCAATCATTTGGACTACTTTTCAAAGACGTTGAAATCTGAGGACAGCAATGGTAAAAAATTGGGCTTTATAAGTCAGGAAATAGGAAGGGAGATCAATACCATAGGATCAAAGGCCAACTATGCCCCAATGCAACAATTGGTCGTGCAAATGAAGGATGAGCTTGAAAAAATAAAGGAACAAATGCTTAATGTCTTATAATTTATGGAAGGAGGAAAATTGATTATATTCTCGGCACCTTCGGGTAGTGGCAAGACCACCATTGTGCGTTATCTTTTGGAACAACCAGAGTTGAACCTGGCTTTTTCCGTTTCGGCCACCTCAAGACTAAGGCGGGGTAAAGAGAAGCAAGGGGAACATTATTATTTTATGAATGTCTCCGAATTCAAGAAACATATAAAAAATGATGATTTCCTAGAATGGGAAGAGGTGTATCGCGACAATTTTTATGGCACTTTAAAAAGTGAGGTAGAACGATTATGGGCCCAAGGTAAGAACGTCATTTTTGATATTGATGTGGTTGGTGGGCTACGCATAAAAAAGAAATACCCAAAAGAGACATTGGCCGTATTCGTGAAGCCCCCAAGTGTTGATGAACTGAAGATACGATTGAAGAAGCGGAGTACCGAGAGCGATAATAAGATCAATATGCGTATTGCGAAAGCATCGGTTGAATTGGCTACGGCCCCACAGTTCGACAAGATTATAAAGAACTATGACTTGGATACTGCACTGAAGGAAGCACACCATTTGGTGGCGGACTTTGTAGGTGCTTCGGTAGATGAAAAGAAAGACTGATCATGAAAAAGGTTGGGCTTTATTTTGGCACTTTCAACCCTATTCATATTGGCCATTTGGTGATTGCCAACCATATGGTGGAGTTCTCCGACCTAGATGAGATATGGTTCGTCATTACCCCAATGAGTCCGTTCAAGACCAAAAAAACAATGCTCGACGATCATCATCGTTACCAAATGGTATTTGAGGCTACCAAGGAGTATCCCAAATTGAAACCCAGCAAAATAGAGTTTGGTCTGCCCCAGCCCAATTATACGATCAATACCTTGGTTCATTTAGAGGAATTGTATGGTGTGGACCATGAATTCGCTTTGATTATGGGAGAGGATAACCTCAAAAGTTTTCACAAGTGGAAGAATTATGAGGTTATTCTGGAGAATTATTCCTTATACGTATACCCAAGGATCTCTGTTGGGAAGGTAGATCATCAATTTAAGGATCACCCAAGAATACAGCACGTTAATGCACCGATAATGGAGATTTCATCGACCTTTATTAGGGAAAATCATAAAAAGGGAAAGAACATCAAACCCTTGTTGCCATACGAAGTATGGCGCTATATGGATGAAATGAATTTCTATAGGTAACGAAATTAAGAAGAGCCCTGTTTCATATGAAACAGGGCTCTTTGATGTAACGCCGGTCTTCTATAACATATACTATAGAAATTCACCAGTATCGTCAATTTTAACCCGCATGACCTTATCCCCATTTTTAAGTTTGATCTTATAGCTTTTATTGGCCCCTTTATTTTGGTTATAGGTAACCCTATAAACATCATTTACGATGGTCCAATTGGGAAATCTATCTGCTACGGCATTTCTAACTGCAGTAGGCAGTTTAATATCCTCAAATCTTTCAATGGTTCTAAGAATCTCACCATCTGGATTATAGGCAGCTACTATCTTTCCTTCAGGGATAAAGAATGAGACATAGTAAAAATCGCTATCATCTTGATAAAATTCAGAATCCTCTAGGTTAAAGGCTGCTACTTTTCGTTCAAGCATTTGTACGGGTATCGCTGCCTCTTTGGAATCAATTGCATTCAGGTATTTGTAATTGACAGCGGTAACCACCACTTCGGATAACTCTTCAACTTTTGGAACCTGTGCAAGTAATGGGCTGGTTAGGCCTAGGACTAATAAACCAACAATGAACTTTTTCATGATTTATGATTTTAAGATTAACGAATCGGATAATCCACTATTTGGATGTCACCATTCAGTATTTTAAAAGTAAACCCTAAACCATTGGCCCACAATGACCTAAATCAGTCAAAATAAAATCGTACAAAGTAATATCTTACATATTCTAAAGACCATCTTGACGTAGGTCTTTGCATAAATCGGAATGGGATTTTGAATAGCCTTCGTGTCCCTATAGATTAATATTAACAAAGGCTACCAGATTTATTGCAGTGGTTCAGCTTTGGTCAAAATATCGGTTCCTAGGAGTTGATTGTCGCTATTATAATACCAGGTCCTGATTTTGGGCATTTTGATACTGGCCACGTTTTCAATGTCACTAAGTAGAATATACTCCCCGTCATTTTTTGATTCGTCATGAAAGAACTGATAGACTTCCATGGCATAGGTAATAGGGTCAAAGTAGAAATACCAAATGTCGTCGCCAATACTTTCGGCATAGGTGACTTTAAGCACTAAATAATTTTTGCCCTTTAGGTTTTTGGTTTGTACCACAGGATCCAGTTGGGTGCCTGGATCTTTTAATTTCATGGGAAGACCATAGAGATACGTATAATAATCCTTCATCTTTAGGGCTTGTTCGCAATTTAAACGGTAGGTCTTTTGTTCCTCATCTGAAAAGGAGGTATCTCCGTTCAACATTAGGGTGCATTCTTCCTTTTCTAGAACATATTCGACAATACCATCATCTTGCTGGGTAGTAAATTTAAAATATTCCTTAGGGAGGTCAATTTCAACCTCACTTAGCCGCTCCTTGCCATCAGGATATTGCAAAGTGATAAAAAGTTTTCCCTGAAATACATCCCAGAGTTGATTGGGGTCATGGTAGGCGATGGCTTTGTCCAATAATTGAGCAGAGGATAGTTCTTGGGCCATTAATGGAAGGGCGCCAGCCGTCATGATCATTGCGAAGAAAAACCCTTTCATATATTTTGGTATTTCTCCCTAAGATAGTTAATTTCCTTGTGGTTAAATGGACTTATTCCTCTATTCTTGCAGGCTGTATACTACTATCATGTTCTTGATAATAAGATTCCATAAGGTTCATCGTACTTTTTAAAAGGTCTTTGGTTTCCAATAAAAGTGAAAAGTATAAGGTGGTATTCTTTGGACTGGATTCTTCGGTCCGGGTTCGTGCTACTTGTTTTTGTATTTTATCAGTGACCATATTGAATAGGTTTTGCTTATTCTGAAGAAGATTGCCTATCTCCTCAAAAGAACTGTTATCAAAGGCTTCTTTTGTGTTATTGAACAACGCCTCCAATTGCTGATCGATTTGTTTCAACTCTTTTATTTGATTGTATTTGAGTTTGCTATGATTATTGTTGACGTGTTTATGGCATATTTTGGCGATATAATCCAGCGATTGGGTAATATCGGTCAAATACCCTAAAATAGTGATATAAAAGTTGCTGGCCCCAATACCGGTTTCATCCAGGTTTTTAATAAAGTAGAAAAGATTATCCCTGAGCTCATCTATTTCCTTCGATAATTTTGAGACTTGTTTTCTACTCTTCTTCAATTGATCAAGATCCTGTCTTGCAAGGCCGTTGATCGAGTTGGTGTAGATTTTATTGGTACGTTTGATCACTTTCGCAATATTGTGGGTGCTTTCTTCTATAACCCCTTGAATAGAGCTGCTCTGGGCCTTGCGTAAGCTATCTTCGGCCTCGATTTCCTTCGATTTTTTGTTGTAGGAAATATAACTTTTAATCAATAAAAGAAGTGCCGTGAACAACAAGATAGCAAGGGCAACTCCTTTACCAAAACTTATGATCGTTAAAATGGCACCTGATGCAACAAAGGCGATGATGGCTGTACCGAACCAACCCCCAATGACATTCAATACCCCTGCAACGCGATAAACAGCACTTTCGGCTCCCCAAGCCCGATCTGCCAATGAAGTACCCATGGCCACCATAAAAGTGACATAGGTTGTAGACAAAGGAAGTTTGTATGAGGTCGCGATCGAAATAAGAATCCCAGCGACCATCAGATTCACTGCGGCACGTACCATATCAAATGCAGGCATTGTATAGGTCTTTTCTTTTGAAAGATGGATGACGGGCTTTTCAAAACGGGCATCCACTTTTTTTCTTATCGATTTAGGAAAAAGTAATGAGATTTGGGAAATCAAGACGGTTAATCGGACAATACCCCGAGATAGGACATTCGGCTGAAATCGCTCCTTGGATTCCCCTTCCCTTGATAGGTTTATTTCAGTATCGGCAACATGACGTGCCTTTTTCGAAAACCATAGGGTGGCGACCATGACCATTCCAGAAAGAAACAGAAGCAAGGTCGGGGTGGGTACCTTGGTAGCAAGAATAGACATGCTGAATTCCGTTGCAGCGATTCCTGATACGGACCATGCCTCATACGATTGGTACGCGGCGATAGGTACTCCGATAAAGTTCACCAAATCGTTGCCCGCAAATGCAAGTGCCAATGCAAAAG
>NZ_JBATHS010000356.1:0-1765 GCF_049667165.1 Maribacter sp. | reverse complement strand
AACATTTCGGCAAGGGTCACCTCATTGGCCGCCATGATAGCGCCTCCGTTATAGGTATCCCTGATTCCGGTCCTTAGTGAATATCGCCCTGTCATTAAACTCGCCCTTGTTGGGGCACATACCGGGGAAACATAAAAGTTGGTGAAACGGATACTTTCCTCTGCAAAATGGTCAATATTCGGGGTTTTCACATGCGGATTACCGGTATATCCGAAATCACCGTACCCTTGATCATCGGTGATGATGATGATCACATTCGGGCGTTCCGGTTTCTGGGCTTGTACTTCCGTTGCCCAGAAGAACAGAGGGAGTAGAATCAATAAAGGACTAAAAGTATATTTGATCTGTTGCATTACAATGGTTTAATTTAGCTTCTATGGGTCTCGACTCCGCTCGACCTGATAGAAATGATGATTGTCAGATTTATACAAACTGTCACTTCGAGCCTTTCGAATTTAGTTCATACTGAGCGCAGCCGAAGCACTCAAGACAGGCTCGGTCGAGAAGCAAGTATTCATTAAAGGGATAGACCGATCTATTGTCTCCACTTGATATGACGGTTTAAAGGTGCCCCAACTGAAATCAATTGACATTGTGCTCAAATAGTGGCGATTTATCCAAACAAAAGGCCACTAATTCATTCCTCAACGAACAAATAATTTAATTTTAGATCGTTGAAGGCGGTATTGAATTCCTTAAGTTCCTTGTTCAAAACAGCATCAAAAGCATTGAGTTGTTCGTTTATCTGAACTGTAAGTTCATTTTTGACCTCGATATCCTGATCTGTTGGCGGAAAATCATCAATGGCCACCAAACTATTCAAATGCCCCAATTTGTTGGTCAACCGAATGGGGAAGTTCAAGGGATCCTGTCCGCTTTTGTTTTGGGTTTGGTATAAGGCCTTTTCAACGGTGCCCAAACGCTCCTTCATTTTCTTGGCTTTTTCGACCAATGCCTTGGTTTTGTCATTGTCTTTGTACTGTTTGTTAAAGGCATCCAATTGTTGTGTGATATTCCTGATTTTTTCGATGGATGTATGGGCGTTATCAATGGTCGTATTCACATCCGTGATAAAATCGAACTGCTTTTGCATATCGGCTGCGGTAACCTCGGCCCTCGGATCGGGAAGGATCTTGAAGATTTTCGAAGTGGATATGCCATTCACATTCAGGTGGACCTTATACTCCCCAGGTACTGCCTTGGCACCATCCAAATTGGCCCACCAAAGGATCATCCCATCCAACTTTTTGGCACCTTTCCCGCGAGTATCCCAAACAAAGGTATTCCCTCCTTTTTTGACCTCGAGCTTTTTATCCTTGTCCTTAGCTGTGTTCGTGTAACTCCCCAAGGTATCCCCATCCATCGAGGTAAATGTTAGACTTATGCTGTCTTTCTCGGCAAGATCCTTCAGGTAAAAATGGGTGATGACCCCATTAGGGTGATTGGCCCCTGCCGTCTTCGATGGCGTCTTTGACGTTCTGCCTTTGGTTCTATATGAGTCCTTGGGTTTATACAAAATAAAGGAAGCACTTTTCACACTAGTATCCAATTGATGCAATACGGTAAGGTCATCGATAATCCAAAGGCTACGCCCTTGGGTGGCTACGATCAAGTTGTGATCCTTTAGGGTTAAATCGGTAATGGGAACGATAGGAAGGTTCAACTGAAACGGACTCCAATGGGCGCCATCATCAAAGGAAATATACATTCCCGTTTCGGTGCCTGCATATAATAAGCCCTTTTGTTTTGGGTCTTCACGCACCAC
>NZ_JBATHS010000355.1:0-1680 GCF_049667165.1 Maribacter sp. | reverse complement strand
GATATATGTGTCACAACGGGGAGATCAATACCTTGCGAGGAAATTTGTCAAGGATGACATCTAGAGAGTCTTTAATGAAAAGTGATTGGTTCGGTGAAGAAATAAAAAGCATTTTGCCAATTGTGTTAAAAGGAAAATCTGATTCAGCCTCTATGGACATGGTAGTTGAGTTACTTATAATGACTGGAAGATCCTTACCGGAAGTGATGATGATGTTAGTCCCCGAAGCATGGGAAAAGAATACAGAAATGTCTGAATCAAAAAAAGCATTTTACGAATATAATTCATGCGTTATGGAGCCTTGGGATGGTCCAGCATCTATTCCATTTACAGACGGTAATTATATTGGAGCTGTTTTGGATAGAAATGGATTGCGTCCATCAAGGTATTCTGTTACCAAGGATGGCTATGTGATCATGTCGTCAGAAACCGGTGTTATAGAAATAGCCCCGGAAAATATTCAACAGCATGGAAGGCTGGAACCGGGAAAGATGTTCTTGGTTGATATGAATGAAGGAAGAATTGTAAATGATGAAGAAGTAAAAGAAAAAATAGTTAAAAAGCATCCATATAAAAAATGGCTTAACGATAAACTTCTATACTTAAGGGATATTCCATATAACGATTGTCCTTTTCATTTCAATGAAGAGTCCTTAAATAAAAGGCAGACAATTTTTGGCTATACAAAAGAAGATATTAATACTATAATCTTGCCAATGGCTAAAACGAGCAAAGAACCAATTGGTTCTATGGGGAATGATACTCCCATTGCTGTATTGTCTGAAAGGCCTCAGTTATTATTCAATTATTTTAAGCAATTATTCGCTCAGGTCACCAATCCGCCTTTGGACGGTATCAGGGAAGAATTGATTACAGACATTAGCCTTACCCTGGGCAAAGATTCTAATATTTTTGATATCAGTCCGGAACACTGCAGGAAATTAAAAATTGAAAATCCGGTTATTTCAAAACAAGATTTAGATAAAATAAAAAGCAACCAGAAATCCGGGCTTAAAGCAACCACAATACCTATATTGTATAAAATTGATAAGGGACATAATGGTTTGGAAAATGCCCTTGAGGAAATGCTCCGGGAAGTTTCTAAAGCAATCGATGAAGGTACAAACATTATTATTTTATCAGACAGAAACGTCGATAAAGAAAATGCTCCTATCCCATCCTTACTCGCCTGTTCTTACGTCAATAGCGGACTCCAGAATTTAGGTCAGCGTTCTAAAATAAGTATTATTGTTGAATCTGCAGAACCGAGAGAAGTTCATCATTTCGCCCTGTTATTTGGTTATGGTGCAAGTGCCATAAATCCTTATATGGTCAATGAGATCATAGAGAAACGTGTAAAACGGAATGAGATTGAAGTAACATCATCCATTGAAGCAGTTAAAAACTATAATAAAGCGGTTGGAAAAGGAATTCTCAAGGTGATGAATAAAATTGGCATCTCTACTTTGAATTCGTACAGGGGCTCACAATTATTTGAATGTATAGGAATCAATACAATTGTGGTTAACAAATACTTTCCTAATACACCTACTAGAATTCAGGGAATTGGGTTGCATGAAATTGAAAAAGAAATTAATAAACGATATTCCAATGCTTATAAAGAAAGGGCTATTGATGGTGAACTGGAACTTGAAATAGGAGGTCAATACCGGTGGAGAA
>NZ_JBATHS010000354.1:0-2056 GCF_049667165.1 Maribacter sp. | reverse complement strand
GCATTGCTCAGTTCCTTGTTCTACTCCAAATTGCTGGTTAAATATCAACTTAACCGCATTATAAAATCAACGCTTGCCCTTTCGATTATCATACTTATTTTACTCGCCACTTTACTTAAGTTCGGATGGATGAGCAAGCCGCTCCTATTCTTTTTTTATGCTTGGATCGCCATTTACGCGGTGCTTTCGGCTTCACAGTTCTGGGTATTGGCCAATATGGTATTCAACGTGCGGGATGCCAAGAGACTCTTTGGCTTTGTCGGTTCAGGTGCTATTCTGGGAGGGATATTCGGCGGATACCTAACTTCAATATTCGTTCCGATTATCGGCAATGAGGTTATGATAGGTATTGCCGCCATGCTCTTATTGGCGTGCTTTCCGTTATTGGGCCATATTTGGAAACTGCGGGTTAATAAACTCAACGATTTCAAAAAGGAGAAACAGAAGAAGCTGTTTGATGGTCATCCGTTCCAACTGATCAAAAAGTCAAGACATTTGACCTTTATGGCCCTGATTGTTGCCGTTGGGGTCGTGGTGGCCCGGTTGGTCGACTATCAATTCAGTGATTTTGCCTCAAGATCCTTCGAAGACCCAGAGGACCTGACCGCTTTCCTGGCCTTCTGGTTTTCTTCATTCAATTTATTGTCCCTGGGCATACAGCTGTTCTTGACCCATCGGATCGTAGGTATTTGGGGGGTGGGATTCTCTCTCTTGATGTTACCATTAGGTATCCTTTTCGGGAGTATATTTTTCTTGATATTACCTGAACTTTCGGCTATAGTGGTCATTAAGGGTATGGATGGTATCCTAAAACAATCGGTCAACAAAAGTGCCTCTGAACTGCTTGCCCTGCCACTGCCCTTCGATTTAAAAAACAAGACGAAGTCCTTTATCGATGTCGTGGTCGATAGTATAGCCACAGGCATTGCAGGCTTGTTGCTCATATTCTTTGTAAAGGGCCTTGATTTGGAAACCTTTTATATTTCATTGCTCATCCTGTTTTTTGTGGTCGTATGGATTTGGCTCATCGGACAGGTACGTAAAGAATACTACGCCACCTTTAAGCGAAATCTGGAAGCCGTCACGGCTTCGACGGATTCAAAGGGAATGGCCAAAACACCAAAACTTTCGGTGGTACATGGCATGAAGAAAGTCTTTAACAATGGCACCGAAGAACAACAACTTTTTATGTTGGATAAATTGATGGAAATCAATGACTCCCGCTTCACCGAAGATGTTCTACGTTTATTGGCGCATCCTTCCATTCCAATTAAAACTGCGGCCTTGCGAAATCTATATTTTTTGGATAGCTCCACAATGGCCATCAATGCGACGCAACTATTAAGCTACAGGGATCAGGACCTAACCTTGGCAACCATGGAGTATTTGTTACTGCATGCCGACCAAAACCCAGAATTTGTTTTCGAGCTCTATTTGGATGATCATGATGAAATCGTTGCAGATACCGCCCTCTTTTGTCTGGCCAAGGAAAGTACGGCGAATGCTACGTTACGCACTACATATCGATTTAAGGACCGTTTGAAAACTAGATTGGCCAATGAATCGCATATCAATCCCTTACTTTTAAAGACCATTGGGACAGCAGGCCTTCCCGAGTATTTTCACATCATCCTAGAGGCGTTCAAAAGCGATGATATAACCTTGAAAACAGCATCGATCGAGGCCGCTGGCATGAGTATGAATCCCGTTTTTATCAAGAAATTACTAGAAATCCTTCCGGACAAATCACTTAGAAGATCAGCGGTGAATGCCTTGAACAATTACGGTCGCGGAATTCTCCCCATTCTAGTAAGCCATGTAAAAGAACGGTTGGTACCGCTGGAAGCATGTAGATTTGTACCCCTTGTCATCAAATCATTCGGTTCCAAAGAAGCGGTGGATCATTTGTTTCAAATGTTCGATGATGTCGACCTTAGCGTGCGTATTGAGGTCGTAAGGGCAATGAGTGAACTTCGGAAAGAAAAACCGAACCTTAAATTCAATCGTTTTAAGGTGGTCTCAAGAATATATGATGAGTGTAAACTGTACCATCATA
>NZ_JBATHS010000353.1:0-2186 GCF_049667165.1 Maribacter sp. | reverse complement strand
AATATACTGTGGAAAACCAGTGGTCTTTGAGTCCAAACTTCAAGAATACGGATACGTATGAGCTAAATGCCGATTCTCCATTAAAAGGAAAAGGAACGGATGGATTGGATTTGGGTGCAATTTCTAAGTAAGAGGGATGAATAAAATAAAATCGATATTGCTTAGTGTAATTATAATGTCAATTACTTTTTCCTGTCAGGATAAAGTAGATGCTTCAGGAGATCCATCTGCCAATAAAAGTGAACATCCAGGTTTAATCTTAACAAAACAAGGCGTTAAGGATATAAGGGCTAATTTAGGAAGTATTCCAATTTTTGATAAAACCATGGCAGCCACTCAAAAAGAGATTGATGCTGAGATTGAAAATGGTTTTGATGTTCCTGTTCCCAAAGATTATTCAGGCGGATATTCACACGAGACGCACAAAAAGAATTATACCTTAATGCAAAAAGCAGGGGTATTATATCAAATTCTCGAAGATGGGAAATATGCCAAATTTGTAAAAGACATGCTTTTTGAGTATGCTAAGCAATATCCAACGCTACCTTTACATCCAAAGCCGCGCTCATACGCTAGGGGAAAATTATTTTGGCAATGTTTAAATGATTCAAATTGGTTGGTGTATACAAGTCAAGCGTATGACTGTATTTATGATTATTTGTCAGAAGAAGAGCGCAATACTTTAGAGACTGATTTATTTAGACCTTTTGCGGATCACATTTCAATAGACAACCCACAATTTTTTAACCGAGTTCATAACCATGCAACGTGGGGTAATGTGGCTGTGGGAATGATTGCTTTGGCTATGGATGATGATGAACTTTTAGAAAGAGCATTGCATGGTGTTCAAGATGACAGTTTTGATCCAAATGAAAAGGATAATGACGGTGGTTATATTCGAAAAGTTGGTCAAGAAATTGGATACTTTGCCAATGTGAATGAGCCTTTTTCTCCCGATGGATATTTTACAGAAGGCCCTTATTATCAACGTTATGCTTCGTACCCGTTTTTGATTTTTGCACAAGCACTTCAAAATAAAAAACCCGAACTAAAAGTGTTCGAATATAAAGATAGTGTGCTTATAAAAAGTGTTACTGCACTATTGAACTTATCCGATGTTGATGGCGAGTTCTTTTTGTTGAACGATGCTCAAAAAGGAATGTCGTATTATAATACATCTTTAATAGCTACGGTTGATATAGGCTATCATTTTGGAGGTAATAATCCAGAATTATTAAGTATAGCCAATAAGCAAGATGAAGTTACTCTTGATGATGCAGGTTTAGCAGTAGCTCTTGGTATTAAAGATGGAAAGGAAAAGCCTTTTGTTAAAAAATCGATTGAATTATCCGATGGTGCCCATGGGGATGAAGGCGGCGTTGGAATTATACGTAGTGACGGTTTGGAGTTGGTTTTTAAATACACAGCTCAAGGATTGAGTCATGGACATTATGATAAATTATCTTTTGCATTATTTGAAGATGGCAACGAGGTAGTTCAAGATTACGGCATGGGTCGTTTCGTGAATATTGAACAAAAAGGAGGCGGAAACTATTTAAAAGAGAATACCACTTGGGCGAAACAGAGTATTGCCCACAATGCTTTAGTACAAAATGAAACCTCTCATTTTAAAGGAAATTATGATATTGGAAGCAAATATCATTCAAATAAATATGTATTCAGTGTAGCAGATGAAAAGCTGCAAGTTGCCAGTGCCAAAGAAGAAAATGCCTATCCTGGCTCAAAGCTTCATAGAACGATGGTGACTATTAAGGATGAAGAATATGAGAACCCTTATGTGTTGGATATTTTGCGCGTATCATCTGAAAGTTCAAATCAATATGATCTGCCCTTCTACTTCTTAGGGCAAATCATGCAAACCAATTTTGAATATTCAAAATTGGATGTACCTGAAATTTTAGGAAAATCTGACGGGTATCAGCATTTGTATAAAGAGGGATCCGCTTTTGGTAAGGATGGTACTATTCAATTAAACTGGTTACGAAACGGTAAGTTTTATACCTATACTGTAGTTACACATAATAAGGATGAAGTTATTTTTGGTAGAATAGGGGCAAATGACCCAGACTTTAATCTGCGTAATGAGCAAACCTTGATTTTAAGGAAAAAGAATGCAAAGGAAGCTTTGTTTGTTTCCACAATAGAATCCCATGGAACATATAGTC
>NZ_JBATHS010000352.1:0-1889 GCF_049667165.1 Maribacter sp. | reverse complement strand
AGGTATAGACCTGTTCCAGACTATCGGCAACTGCCTTGTTCTGGCTGTACATATCCGAACAGAACACGAAAAAAAAGGCCAATAATACATAGGCCTTTTTTTTATATGGCATTAGTATGGAACACATATTTCCCATTTCACTTTAGAACAGTTAGCTCATGAAGGTTAACTACTACCACTTACTTTGATTTTAGGGTCAATTTCAAATGAAGTCGTTCCAATGGTAAAGCGGATGAAGTATTTATAGACATTATTCTTAGTATTGGCCTTTACTTTTTCCTTTATTTTCTTTTTCCCATTCTTTTTTTTGCCTTTGTTTATTTTGTTTTTGAACACCTTCGCCCTATTGGGTTTCGTGGGGTCATCCAATATTTCAATTTCCTCAATATCAACAATCGCTCCTGATGATGCTACGCCTTCCCACTCTATCTCATCATTTTCATTTACAATGATCGTAAATTCTTCAGGATCATCGCTATTTTCAACGGTAGTACCCTGGCTTGCTGATAAAGAAAATGCCTTTTTGTTGTTACCGTCATTCAATTGTTGGGTGTCGACATGCAAGGTAACGAGGTGTGTTGCTTGTGCAAACGAAATGCCTGTACACACAAGTAACATGATTACCAATAAAAAGATACGTTGCTCTGTGGTTTTCATAATCAGGTTTTTGATTTAAAATATAGTGTAAATTATTGCGAGCCTCTAAAACAAGGACATAAAAAAGGACGAAACACTAATTTGATTGTCCGAGAAGCCCCGAATACTTATCCAAACAAATATCGGTGTACGCCTAGTGTCAATACATATATTCCCCTAACCTCACTCGTATGAATCAAGATAAAGAATTTAAACTGAAATTAGGTGTGTATTCACTATCTTTCAAGAGCAGAAGGACTACGGTCGTGTATATTGTAAGAAATCACTGTAGCCTATACTAGAATAAGACGAACTAATTAGCAACGCAAATGAACCAACCAAAAAAACCACAGCATTTAAAAGATAAGCCTTTACTCAAAAAACCTTACGAAATAGGGGGTCACGCGGAAGAGCTGGTAGATCATTATTGGGGAAGTATCAATTACATCGCCTCCTTGATTAGGGCATCGGAAATAAAGGCGGGCCTTATCCTTTCTTTTTATGGGATCTTGTTCAACATCATTTACCAAAATCTTGGTTTTGTACTTGAATTGGGATCAAAATACGTCTTCCTGTATGTGCTGTTAGGATTGTATTTTATATTCACCACCGCCTCGATTTACTTTAGCATTCGATGTTTTATGCCACGTATTGAAGGGAAATATGAGAAGAATATGTTCTTTTTTGGGGATGTGATTTCAAAGTTCGGAGACATCAGGGAGTTTAGTAAAACCTTTTATCAGGTAAGTTTGAATGAGGTTGAACTATTTGATCAGTTGGGACAACAGATTTATATAAATTCGAAAATCACGGCACTAAAATTCAAAAATGTGAACCGTTCCATTTTTCTCTTGGCCATTGGATTGATCTTGCTTTTTATAATCACTCTTTCTTGTATATTGGTATCTTTTTGAAAATTAACGCTCATTTTACTTCTTTATTAAGGATAATCGGATAATACCAACGATGGATATACAAAAGAATACTATTAAAAAGTTCGGGACGTTTGCTGGGGTCTTTACTCCTACCCTGCTCACGATTCTTGGGGTGATCATGTACCTACGTTTGGGCTGGGTCGTAGGGAATGCCGGTTTGTTGGGTGCGTGGTTGATCATTATCATCTCATTCCTGATAACACTGTGTACGGCTTTATCCATGTCGGCCATTACCACCAACATCCGAATTGGTGCTGGAGGGGCTTATGCCATAATTTCACAAGCCCTTGGGTTGGAAGTAGGTGGGAGTTTGGGCAT
>NZ_JBATHS010000351.1:0-3479 GCF_049667165.1 Maribacter sp. | reverse complement strand
TAAGATTCGTTTTAGTGTTTCCCACAAGGGCATACAGGCTATGATTGTTTACGGAAATCAAAAGGGCAATTGCTTCCTGCAAAAAACCTCGGATGGCACATATATTAGTTATACCCATGATGGGGAGGTACAGGCGGACAAATCTTTTATATGTGAAACCAAAAGCACCATTGCCCAGGGCATGTCGGCCTTAACCTCGAAACAGGTAAATGATCGGCAATTGCGAAAATTCAGGCTAGCGGTATCCGCGACAGGGGAATATACTGCTTTTCATGGCGGTACGATTGTAGATGCCCTAGCGGCCATCAATGCCACGGTTACCCGTGTCAACCAAGTATTCGAATCTGATTTGGGCATTACATTGGAAATCGTTTCCGACAACGATAAGATCATTTATACCGATGGCACTACAGATCCCTATGTCAGCGATCTGAATACAGAAGTACAGGGTGTTATCACCGATAGTATAGGGGCTCCAAACTACGATGTAGGCCATTTGTTCCATAAGGTGGCCAGTAGTGATCAAAATGGGGGAAATGCCGGGTATATAGGTGCCGTATGTGTAGATAATAAAAAGGGCAGTGGCTATTCCGCTAAATTAATTCCTGAAGGTGATACGTTTGATTTGGATTATGTGGCCCACGAAATGGGCCATCAATTTGGGGCAAACCATACATGGTCCTTTGAATCTGAAGGCACCCAGGTACAGGCCGAACCTGGAAGTGGAACGACCATCATGGGGTATGCTGGGATTACCGGCGTGAACAATGTCGCCATGAATGGCGATGATTATTTTCATTATTATAGCATATTTCAAATATCGGAATATTTGACCACCGTTGATTGCGCTGAAATCATTGATCTGACCAATTCCCCTCCGGAAATCGTTCCCATTGGGGATTATGTCATTCCGAAATCCACTGCATTTGCCCTTACAGGTAATGCCACGGATGCTGATATTGGGGATGTATTGACCTATACCTGGGAGCAAATAGACGATGGCGTCGTAACCCAGGCCACATTTGGACCCACGAATCCAAGCGGGGCCAATTTTAGGTCCCAAAAGCCATCCGTTGATCCAACTCGGTATTTCCCGAAGTTATCAAGTGTCCTGACGGGTAATTTGACCCAGTCAAACCCAACGGTTGATTCATCTTGGGAAACGGTATCCGAAGTGGAACGGGAAATGAATTTCGCGCTGACGGTCAGGGACAATGCCGTAGGCGGCGGGCAGGTAGTATTCGATTTGATGAAGGTTTCCGTGGTGAGCAATACGGGGCCATTTGAAATGGTTTCCCAGGCTTCAAGTCAGACATATACGGCAGGAACGGTGCAAAATATTATTTGGGATGTTGCCGATACCGATAAGGCTCCCATAAATGTACAGGCGGTCGATATATTATTGTCTATCGATGGAGGTCTGACCTTTCCTTTTCCTTTGGCGGAAAATGTGGCCAATGATGGTAATCACAAAGTGGTCTTGCCCGGAAATCCTACCACCACGGCTCGGATCATGGTAAAGGCCAAGGATAATATCTTTTTTGCGGTCAATGCTGCAGATTTCACCATCGAAGCAGCACCCATTGTTTTGAATTTCTCGGATCTTGAATATGAGGTTTGCCAACCCAACGATTTGATCACCACCTTTGATTATGAAGCGTACTTGGGTTTCAATGAAGAGGTAACCTTTAGTGTTCCAAATCCTCCCTTAGGCTTGGATATTACCTTTTCGCCAGAGACAACCATCGATAATACTCCCGTTATTGTAACATTTTCGAATACGGGCAGTGTGCCAGAAGCCTTATACGCCATAGAAATTGAGGCCACTTCCGCTAGCATTACCAAAAATATCGTATTGGATCTAAGGGTGTACGACGATGTGTTCCCGGATGCCGTACTACTTGCCCCGGCAGATAATGCGATAGATATTTCTGCAAAGACATTTTTGGAATGGGAGGATACGGCTTCCTACTCCTCCTACGAGGTCGAAATTGCTACAGATTCCTTGTTTACTACGATTGTCGAGGCAAGTACCGTTTATGGCCATACCTTTTCTCCCTCGAATTTAGCCAATGAAACGAACTATTTTTGGCGGGTAAAACCCATTAACGGATGTGGTGCAGGCGAATTTTCGGAGCCTTTTGGCTTCACCACGATCGAGTATAACTGCAATAGCCATGATGCGATTGACCTGCCTATTGAGATATCGCCAATAGATACCCCTACGATTTCCTCTAAAATCGCTTTTTATGATGACATCGCTTTAGCGGATATTAATGTACATATAGAACTGGATCATACGTACCTGGCTGATTTGGTGGTTAAATTGATCTCGCCGGCCGGGACGACCGTGGTATTATTGTCAAATTCATGCGGGGATTTACAAAATATAAATGCCACTTTCGACGATGATGCCCAGAATTTTATTTGTAATGGAGATCCAGCGATCAGTGGAACCATAAAGCCATTGGGTTCTTTAGGTTCTTTCATTGGAGAGTCCCTTTTCGGGGAATGGACCTTGGAAATCAATGATACCGCCGCTTCGGACGGAGGTGCTTTAAAGGTCTTTTCACTTGATGTCTGTGTAGAAGGCGACTTTAGACCCGATGATGACCAAGATGGTGTTTTTGATGATGGTGATGACCTATGTCTTGGTACCCCTTTAGGCACTGAGGTTGATATCAGTGGCTGTCCCGTATATCGATTTGCGTCTGACAATTTTACGGTTTCGTTGCAGAGTGAAGCGTGTCGTGACAGTAATGATGGGGCCATCGCTATTACCACTTTGGAAACTCTTGATTATGAAATATCTATCGTTGGTAATGGGATAAACACCACTGCAAATTTTACCAGTACGTACTCGTTGGGCAATTTAATGGCAGGTACCTATACCGTATGTATTGATGGGGCCGATGGTCAACTCGACTATGAAGAGTTATGTTTTGAAGTGGTCATCACCCAACCTGAGGGCTTTTTCGTAAGTTCCAAAACATCCTATGGGGATGCATTGACGGTGTTGACCCTGCAAGGTTCGGAGCTATATACCATAGAATTGAATGGGGACGTTATACAGACAACGGCCTCTGAAATCTCCCTTGATCTAAAAAAAGGCAGTAACTCGCTCAAGGTATATACCGATCTGCCGTGCCAAGGTGTTTATGAAGAGATGATATTTCTAAATCAACTACCTATCGTAGCGCCCAATCCGTTTGTTTCTTTCGTCACCGTTTATTTCAATACGGAGGTTGATACAATAAAGGTGGGTATTTTTACACCCGAGGGGCGATCGGTCTTTACCGAAACGTTTGAAGTCAATGGGCTGGAATTACCCTTGGACTTGACCCTGTTACCTTCCGGTGTATATATTATGAAGTTTGAAAGTGAGTATGTAAAAGGAACAACGAAAATCATAAAACAATGAGGATAATCATCGTATTGTTATTTGGTGTCCTTTGGGTTGGGTGCAGCAAGAAAAGCGA
>NZ_JBATHS010000350.1:0-6893 GCF_049667165.1 Maribacter sp. | reverse complement strand
AAAAGATCATCAAGTTCAAAAGGTTTGATAAGGTAATCATCCGCACCAGCATCAATACCTGCCCTAATATCGCTTTTTTCCGTTTTGGCACTAAAAAAGATGAACGGTATTCGTTTAAGTCTTGAATATTGCCCGATGAGGCCAAGCAATGTAAAACCATCCATTTCGGGCATTAAAAGGTCACAAAGTATCAAGTCGGGGGGATTGTGTTTTATTCTTTGCAAGCCTGTTTTTCCATTCGTGGCCGTAGTCACCTTATAGCCTTCCAATTCTAAAAGTTCGGCTGTATTTCCACGTAGCGTCAAATCATCTTCAATAATAAGTATATGAACCATTGGCAGTAGATTTGAGGATTATCTAGCTGAAAAACTGTACTATAAATATAAGGCTATTTGAAAGAAAAATCTGTAAACAAATGAGAATTCACTGGAAAGAAATTCTATTATCTTAAGGTTGTGATTCCGGCATGGTTAAAACCTGAAAAAGAGAACTGATCGGCATCATTCTCGACGTGATTCTTATATTGTAAACTTAAGTTTTTAATAATAAAAAAGTTTTGATAACTTACATGGTAGAAGGGGTATTACATATTATGCACATCGGTTATGATTAAAGATTTAACACCTGAAGCTTGTAAAGATTTATTACGAAACAATTGTATTGGCCGTTTGGCCTATATAGCCCATCATGTCCCATACGTGATTCCCATTACATTTTTTTATCATGGGACAAATAACAGCATAATCAGTTATTCCTTAGAAGGCCATAAAATATTTGCCATGCGTAAAAAACATGAAGTGTCTCTTCAGGTAGATGAAATTGAAACTATAAATCAATGGAAATCGGTTTTGGTACACGGTGAATTTGAAGAACTCAGTGGCATCAATGCAAAAAATCTACTGAATGAATTTTCAAAAGGTGTAAAGGAAATTATTCATAGCAAGGAAGAAATAAAGGTTCAATTCATACATGAATTTTCAAGTAAACCTGGCATAAAAAATACTTCGCCCATCGTATATCAAATAAAGATACTTGAGATTACCGGCAAAGAAAGGGTAAGCTGATTTTCAGTAGGAAGTACCTTTCCATATGTCCAAAAACATCATTGCGAAATTCCTAAAGCCACCCTTAGATCGATTTCCGATAATTTACTTGGTTCGCTCGCACTTCCTAAAAACTCTGCATCATACCTATTATATAGTCCCATCTTTTTTCAACTGACCTGTATCATTGTAAAGCATGCGAAATCCAAAGACCTTTAAAGGTAAAATTGGACGTAATGAAGCTTTCCTTTATCAAACCTTTCGGCCAAATAAGAATTTTCGATGTCCCATCCGTGGGTGGTAAGAATGCCTCTTTGGGGGAAATGTACAATCAGTTGATTTCAAAAGGTGTACAAGTGCCCAACGGATTTGCAACAACTTCCGAAGCCTTTTGGGCCTATTTAGATGAAAATTCCCTTCGGGGACCACTTCTAAAAATTGTGGCAGAATTGGATACTATCCGCTATTCAAATCTAGCTACTATCGGAAAAAAAGCCCGAAATCTGATTCTTGGGGGAAAACTTTCCGAAAAGCTATGCAATGAAATCAAAGAAGCCTATCATACATTATGTGGTGAAGAATCCTGTTCGGTCGCCGTGCGAAGTAGTGCCACTGCCGAAGACCTTCCCGATGCCAGTTTTGCAGGCCAACATGACACGTTTTTAAACATCGAAGGCAAGGATGCCGTACTTGAGACTATAAAAAAATGTTTCGCTTCACTCTATACCGATCGTGCCATAAAATACCGTGACGATAAGGGTTTTGAACATAGCGAAGTAGCCCTTTCGGTCGGCGTACAGAAAATGGTAAGGGCCGACATTGGCTGTTCAGGCGTTGGTTTTACCATAGAACCAGAATCAGGATTCGAGAATGCCATTTTACTTTCTGGAGTATGGGGCTTAGGTGAAAATATCGTACAGGGCACCATTAATCCTGATGAGTTTTATGTCTTCAAGCCATCCTTAGAACGCGGCAACTATCCTATCATCCAAAAGAAAATGGGTGATAAGAAACTCACCATGATCTATTCCAAAGCTAAAAAAGGCGGGGCTACAGTAAACATCCATACCCCTAAACCCAGACAGCAGCAATTTATATTGTCCGATCAAGAAGTGACCAATTTAGCAAAATGGGCCTTATTGATCGAAAAACATTATAATAAACCCATGGACATTGAATGGGCCAAAGATGGTAACACCCATGAACTATACATAATTCAGGCCCGGCCTGAAACCGTACACCACGCCAAGGAAAAAAATGTCCAAATCATCTATAAACTTAAAGAAAAAGGTAAGGTATTGACCACAGGAAATGCGGTAGGTTCAAAAATTAAGATTGGCAACCCGATTATTCTCCATTCCCCAAAAGAAGCCCGGAACCTGAACCATGACCATATCATTGTTACGGATACCATTACACCGGACTGGGATCCCCTACTCAAGCAAGTAGGTGGTATCATCACCAATAAGGGTGGCCGCACCAGCCATGCTGCCATCGTGGCTCGAGAACTCGGGGTTCCGGCCATTGTGGGCTGCGGAAATGCAACTACTAGCCTTACCGACAAAGTATTAATAACCCTATCATGCGCCCAAGGGAAAACAGGATATGTTTATGAAGGAAAACTTTCCTTCAAAGAGGAAAAGATCGATTTTTCAAACATAAAAATGCCCCAAACCGAAGCGAAAATGATTCTGGCCGATCCCGAAAGCGCATTTCAAATGTCGTTCTATCCAAACCATGGTGTGGGGTTGTTACGAATGGAGTTCATCATTACGCATTCCGTAAAGATACATCCCATGGCCTTGGTCAAGTTCAACGAACTTAAAAACGCAAGTGTTATTCGGAAA
Source organism: Maribacter sp. (assembly GCF_049667165.1). Taxonomy (GTDB): domain Bacteria; phylum Bacteroidota; class Bacteroidia; order Flavobacteriales; family Flavobacteriaceae; genus Maribacter_A. The sequence continues at coordinate 4,003 of NZ_JBATHS010000350.1, read as the reverse complement.
ATCAATAAAATCACCTATAACTATTCGAATAAAACCGATTATTTTATTGACCAACTGTCTCAAGGTATCGCCACCATTGCGGCCGCCTTTTATCCCAAAGAGGTCATTGTCCGGTTAAGTGATTTTAAGACCAATGAATATGCCAATCTGATCGGTGGCGCCGATTTTGAACCCCTTGAAGAAAATCCTATGCTGGGTTTCAGGGGAGCCTCCCGATATTATAGCGATTTATATAAAGAAGGATTTGCACTTGAATGTGCCGCCATTAAAAAAGTACGGGAGCATATGGGTCTCAATAACCTGAAAGTTATGGTTCCATTCTGTAGAACGGTGGAAGAGGGCAAAAAAGTTATTGATATTATGCAGAAATACGGACTTAAACGTGGTGAAAACGGACTGGAAATCTATACCATGGTCGAAATTCCCAGCAACGTGATCTTGGCAAAAGAATTTGCCGAAATTTTTGATGGGTTCTCTATTGGTTCGAATGATCTGACCCAATTGACCTTGGGAATAGACCGCGATTCCGAAATCATGGGCAAATTATTCGACGAAAACAATCCTGCCGCCAAACGCATGATTTCAATGGCTATAGCCTCAGCACGGGAAACGAACACCAAAATTGGCCTGTGCGGACAAGCACCAAGCGATTTTCCGGAATATGCCAAGTTTTTGGTAGAAGAGGGTATCGATAGTATTTCTTTTAATCCTGATGCCCTTCTACAAGGAATAGAAAACATAAACAAGGCTGAAGAAAGTTTAATAGGTCACCACATGATCCTAAACGGCAATTAATGCTTTGTACAAAGCGAGGGCTTTTAATATACATCAAATGCAAAAAATAGTAACCCTTACAATGAATCCTGTCGTCGATAAGGATACCCATGTAGCAGGTATTGTTCCCAATAAAAAATTACGTTGTGCCTCGCCGGACTACTTTGCTGGAGGTGGCGGCATCAATGTGTCCCGTGCCCTACAAAAACTAGGTAGCGAATCGCTCTGCATGTATCTCGCCGGTGGACCCACTGGAGATCACTTGCAACAATTGGTTTCGGCAGATAAAATAGACCAAAAGGTCGTACACATTGAAGGATGGACACGTGAAAATCTATCCGTAACCGATACGAATACGCAATTACAGTATCGATTCGGGGTGCCAGGCCCCCATGTTAAAAAGGAAGAATGGCAGCGTATTTTGACTTTTTTGGAAGCTACTTTAGGGCAAGATGATTTTTTGGTTGCCAGTGGCAAATTGCCACCAGGGGTCCCAACTGATTTCTATGTACAGGTATCCAAAATCACGGATCGGAATAAATCAAAATTGGTGTTGGATACTTCAGGTGATGCTTTGATCCCGAGCATGAAGGCGAATATATTTCTCATGAAACCCAACTTAGGGGAGCTTAGTACCATCATGGGGGTGACCTCTATTTCTGCTGTTGACCTGGAACCACTGGCCAAAAGGTTTATGGAACACTATAGTTGCGAAATACTTGTGGTATCTCTAGGGGCCAAAGGGGCATTATGGGGCCATGCAGATGAATTGGAACATATACCTGCCCCAACGGTTCACCAAAAAAGCGCCATTGGCGCGGGTGACAGTATGGTAGCGGGTATGGTCCACAGCCTTATCAACGGCAAAAGTTTAGGGGATGCCATAAAGTATGGGGTGGCCTGTGGTACGGCGGCAACACTACATCCTGGGACACAACTTTGCAAAAAAGAGGATGCAGATCAATTGTTCGGGTGGGTCATGAGCAACACGGTAAAAAAAGAAAGGAATAATTCACCAAACTGACCTAGGTCATTTTGGCAGGTAGGTTGTCGCCCTATATTTACAATCAAATCAGAACTAAAATAGTTCATTGAAAAGCATGTAAGTCATTTGGGAGATATGTACGACCTTATGAAAAAGAAGAAGCAAGAAATTCTGGAAGCCATTTGAATCCATATGAAGTTTAGCGATAAACTTTGGACAGGGTCAGTGTAAGAGCAAAACAGAATAGAAAGCATCTTCTAGGGAACCGGAACATTAAAGTGTTCCGGTTTCTTTTTCAAAAAGATCCACCAAACTGACCTAGGTCATTGTGGTCATGCAGGTAATCGTATACCTTGGTAGCCATAAAAGAGTTGGAGTTCTTTGAAAAGATTAATTTTTGGATTTTTGGATCGTGGGGATACAAGAATCCAATGGAATGAAGAAGTTTCAGATTGCAGATTACACCATTTGAACCATGAAGGTATTTGGGGATAAATTCATGAAGGGTTCAAGATAAGAGGAAATTGATCTGAACAACATCTTCAAAGAATCCGGGATATTTGGGTATTCCGGATTCTTTTAAAATAATGGTTATCAAGGTCAAAAGACTATGATGACCCCAGTAGGGAGATAGATGGTATTGATAGGTGGATCCATCGTTTAGATCATTTTAGCGATAAGATGATTCAAGGGATTGAAAAACAAAATTGATGAATTCCATTTCTCTATGGAAAAACAGGTATACTAATGGTATGCCTGTTTTTTTCTTTGACATCAATCAAATAGACTTCCAGGCAGTTATGCCTTGACGGTCATAACGGTATCTCAATTTCTTATTTAGTTTTGATATCCAAGAATTTGCGCAGCTAGCTCGTCCGAGCTTGGCTCCTGATCAAAATGTAAGTAAAAGATACCATTAAAAGGACAGGAATATTACGATATGCTTGTCCTTTTTTTTTGAACATACATATGAATAGTGACCACTGTCATCAGGGTTATGGACCAAAAAGGTTCGGATTGTTTTTACAAACGTTGGTGATTCATCATCAAGACAATAAGATGATGTAAAGAATCGATTTTACATAAGGAATAAAAAGACCCCTATAAAAGTAATGGGAGAACTTTGGTCCCCTGTTTTTTATTTACACATAGCGGCTGATCAACCCTGATTACCATCATTGTGGCCAGATCTTGATTTTCTTATATTCATTACCATGTCGTTTATGGATGCCAATCGGGTTTATAAGAATGACCTTGACCCGAAGGGTTCAGTAATACCCTAAGGAACTTCATACCTATTCGTGCAGGCATATACAAAGGAAGAAAATGAAGACCCGAACCAACACAAGCTCCCATGTCCATTTTTATTTACTGCTGCCCTTGTTCGGTATCGTATTCTTCGTTCTTTTTTATATCCTATCCGCTTTAAATTATCCCGGTGGCTCGTGGTATTCACCCCATCAGAATGGCTTTAGTTTTTGGCATAATTATTTATGTGACCTCTTGGATGTTTATGCAATCAATGGTGAAATCAATACAGCACGGATTTATGCGATCATCGCCTTGGGCTTTCTTTGTGCAGGTTTATTCTGGTTATGGATGTATTTGCCCAGGGCATTCCGACCGAATGGGCTAAATCAAAAAATTATGTGGATATCTGGATTAGCATCAATAATCACCATCCTATTTCTTTCGCTGGGCGATCATGATAAAGTAGTGCGAATCGCAGGGATTTTAGGTGTTATCGCATTCATCACCTGTTCGGCAGAACTCTTCAGAACGGGGAAAAAGTTCCTTTTCATACTAGGAATAATCTGTATTCTAGTCTTCTTATTTAACTATTATAGTTACGAAACCGGAAGCTTCATACCCTCACTTCCTGTGATACAGAAGTTTACCTTTTTACTGTTTATCACCTGGTTTATTGGTTTGGATATCGAATTGTATCGAACGGTCATAGGCCAGAACAGACTTTCAACATGATAATCTTCATGGAAATCAGTTCTGTAATGGTGGCAAATGCATTTACATGCTTGCACTGACCTTGGTCATTTTATAACCCTCATACTTTCCCTACCTTTTCTTTGTAAAATCCGAATCACGGGGGTTACCCATATGAAAATCAATACAAATGAAATCTTTGGATAATACTGTTTGTCAAAGTTGCGGGATGCCTATACATCATTTGGCCGATTTCGGAACCAATAAAGACCATACGGTGAACACCGAATACTGTCATTTCTG
>NZ_JBATHS010000349.1:0-4488 GCF_049667165.1 Maribacter sp. | reverse complement strand
CTATCCTTTGATAAAATCGGCAATACTTTCCAAGCCTTCACCTTTATAGTCCGATTTTTGAATGGTCTTCATGAATTGGGCCAAGTTGGCCGGTTTCATATTGTTGCCCAATACACGGATCAACATAAATCCCTTTTCATCATTGTCCCCATAAACAATTACCTCATCGATGGTTTCATCATCACCGATATATTTAATGATTCCTTTCCCATACTTGGTGTTGAGTTTCATTAAATCAATAAATTGCTCATTTTGTAAAATCGCTTTTACATTGGCCTTTTCCGCTTCGAACTCCAGCGTATTGCTCTCATTCTTTTTAAAGGCCAATACATTCATTTTTTTCAAGGAGCTCAAGGCCTCCCTTTCGGCTTCGTTCAGATCGACCTTGTCCATGTTCAAAAGGCTCACAGGAAGATCTACCGACAGAAAATTGGAATTTTCCGAATGTTCCACAAAATACTCCTGAAGGCTCTGCTTCGAAGAACAACTGGTTCCCACTAAAAGTATGGCCATCAATAGTCCTTTAATTATATTTTTCATGTTGAATTTTTAAATGTATATATCCTAAATTACCAAAAAAAATCGACCGCTAGGGCAACCCGCAGCCGATTTTTGGACTTATTTCTTATGCTTCCCCACCTTGTTCAAATCATCGGGCAAGTCCATTTTTTTGGTCAAGGCCCCTATTTGGTTCAGGTCAATGTCTCCGGTCATGGAGACCAATACGGTTTCAAATTTTCTTCCATCAACGTCGAGATCCATTTTTTTCATTCCTGAAACGAACATCAGTAATTCAGTCACATGGTCTTTTCTTTTGCCGTTTTTTATATAAAACTTCACATTGACATCTTGATCCTTTACCCGCATCAATTCTTCCAAGGAAGCTGATTTTAGATACTTGCGCACGGTGGCTGACATTTCTTCGGCCACGGCTTTGTCCTCTGTAATAAAAACCTTTATCCCATGTATACCCTTTGCCATTTCAACAAAGTCCTTCGTTTCCTTATCATCCTCGAAGTTGCCTATTGAGGTCAGCAAATCTATCATACCCTTGTTAACGATTACGGAACCAACATGGTCCATGTCCTCGAATTTATCGAAAATGGACTGGGAGAATCCAGTTAAAGGTACTAGTAGGGCAAGTGCTAAAATTAAAGTGATTTTTTTCATGATTGTCGTTTTTTCAGCTACCTGATTAGGGGTAGTTTGATTAGTATTGATTGATGAAAGTGGTGGTTTGTGTGGTTACACGGACAAACCACCACCTAATTATTGTTCTTAATTCTTCTTACCTGCCTCATTCAATTCTGCGGGAAGGTTCATCTTTTTGGTAAGTGATCCTATTTTTCGCAAATCGATATCCCCGGTCAAGGAAAGCAGCACGGTTTCGAACTTTCTTCCGTTCACCTCCACATCGACCTTGTCTATTCCTGTAACGAACATCAATAGCTCACTCACATGGTTTTCGTCCTTACCTTCTTTGATATAGAACTTCACATTGGCATCTTTGTCCTTTACCCGCATGAGCTCTTCCAACTTGGCACTCTTTAGGTATTGGTTCATGGTTTTCATCATATCCCCCGAGATTCCCTTGTCTTCGGTAATAAAGACCTTCAGGTTCTTTAGGCTTTTGGCGATATCCATAAAATCCTTCGCTTCGGGGTCATCGACTTCGACGTCTATGTTCGACAGTAACCTGAACATACTCTGGTTGACCACTACGGCACTTACATTGTCTAGATCTTCATATTTATCGAAGGCCGACTGTGAAAAGCCAAGTGTAGGTAAAACTGCCAGTGCAATCAGTATAATAATATTCTTCATGATTTTAAGTATTAATTTTTATTGTAAATTTTTTGTTTCGCGTTTTCAAATTCATTTAAATAAGCCACCTTCTCTGTACCCCTGCTAAAATTATCGGCCAAAAGGGTCAATGCTTTTTTTGTTTCATTATAGGCATATTCGGCTTCTTTCTTTTTTTGGTACTCATTACCAAAATATATGCCAAAAAACAGGACGGCCATGGCGGCGATAGAGAGCCATGTATAATTGAACCTTTTGTTCCTTAGGGGCAATGTCTTGGTATACCGTTCTTCCTTGGCCTTTGAAAAATATTGGAACATTGGGGCATACTGCGCTAGATGTGTTGGGACACTTTCTTGTGAGAAATAGGTCCTAAGTTCCTTTTCCTCGGCTATTGAGGTGGTAGCCTCCAGGTATTTTTCCAATAATATTTCGATTCTATCCGATTCCATAACTATGTTTTTGTATTAATTTTTCCCTAACCGTTTTACGTGCCCTTGATAAAGCAACCCGTATGGCCGTTGGTTTCATATCCAATAATTCGCCTATTTCGTCAAAATCGTATTCCTCTACATCACGCAATTGCAATACCATTTTTTGTTGTTCGGGCAACTCCTCCATAATCCGTTCTACCCAATTCAAACTGTCCTTAACCTCGACTTGCTTTTGCAACGAAGCTGTATCATCGCCGTAGTTGCTATGCACCAGCTTTAAATTTCCTGCTTGTTTTGACTTTAACCGATCCAAACAAAAGTTCTTTGTCATCGTCATCGCAAAAGCTTCCACATTATTATACTTGCCAATATTTTCATTTTTTGACCACAACTTCATCAATATTTCCTGTGTCGCATCCTCAGCTTCCTCCCTAGAGACCAGCAAACGTTTTGCCAATCTATAGAGCTTATCCTTGAAAGGCATGACCACATTTAGAAATTCAGACTGCTTCATTCTATTGCTCAGTTGTTTGTTTTGTTCCTTATCGGTCTACAAAAGGAAGACGAGGTATAACGAATTTTGTTACAAATAATTTTTATTTCCTGTTATTGTCTTTAAATTGGGCATCCAAATAAAAAAAAGTTGCGTATATAGTTTATTCAAAAGTAGGTAAGTCCCCCATACCATTTTTCAATTTCTGGAATGATTGTTGCGGCTTTGCTCTACAAATTGCAAAAAGAAAATTTATGAAAAAGTATCTATTGGTATTCCTTTCCCTTGGAGTATTGTTAACGGCCTGCAAGAAAAGTGATGATGACCTTACCCCAGATCCGGGGATAAATCCGGATTCGAAAGAAGTAGCCGTTCAGGACTTTATGTGGAAAGCGATGAATTTCTGGTATTTTTGGCAGGCCGATGTACCCAATTTATCGGATACCAAATTTCCCAATACCACTGAAGGTGTCGAAGCCTATACAGCATTTTTGGCTTCTGAGAGTGATCCAGGCGTCTTTTTTGACGATATGCTCCTATTCAGTGAAGATCGCTTTAGCTTTTACTCGGATGACTACAAGGAACTGACACAGGCATTTGCCGGAATCTCTAAAAGTAACGGGCTTGAATACGGATTGATCAAATTCAGTGATAATAATGATGTCTTTGGATATGTTCGCTATATTATACCGAATTCGGATGCGTCTACAAAAGATATTGCCAGGGGAGACCTCTTTACCGGTGTTGACGGACTGACATTGAACGTCGATAATTATATTGACCTCTTATTTGGGGACAATGACACCTATACTTTGAACATGGCCGATATTGCGAACAACCAAGTTACCCCTAACGATAAGGAGGTCACCTTGACCAAAATGGAAGGCTTGGTAGAAAATCCGGTATTCCTATCCGAAACGTTTGAGATCGGAGGGGAGAAAATCGGGTATCTCGTGTATAATGGCTTTACCAATGAGTTTGATGAAGAGCTGAACAATGCCTTTGGGGATTTTAAGGCAGCCGGAGTAACCAATTTGATACTTGATCTTCGTTATAATCCCGGGGGATCGGTAAATTCGGCCCGTCTATTATCGAGTATGATCTATGGCACCCATACCGATCAATTATTCCTAAGACAACGTTGGAACAGTAAAATTCAAGGGGAATTGAGCGATTCACAACTCACGGATTACTTCGCGGCGAAAACCAGTGACGGCAGTGACATAAACACCCTTAACCTTTCCAAAGTGTATATTATTGCAACCAATGGCTCGGCCTCGGCAAGCGAATTGGTGCTTAACGGTCTAGCGCCCTATGTCGATGTGGTACATATTGGTGAAACCACACGTGGCAAGAATGAGTTCTCCTTGACTATGGTCGATGATTTTGAAGGCAGTTATATCTATAACCCGGAGCGTGAAAACCAGATCAATCCCGATAACCAATGGGCCATTCAACCCTTGGTAGGTCGAAACGAGAATGCCGATGGTTTTTCGGACTATACGTCAGGTTTGGTTCCTGACATTGTACTTGAGGAAGATCTTGAAAATTTAGGTTCTTGGGGAGACCTTAATGAACCCTTATTGGCCCGGGCCATTCAGGAGATTACCGGGGTCACCGGAAAACGAGGATTCGATGTTCAGATGCCGGTAAAGGAGCTGACTAACTCAAAAATGTTCTCAATACTTAAGGATAATATGGTGTTGGACAAGAAATTGGATCTCAGCATACAATAAACAGAAGACAACCACATATATA
>NZ_JBATHS010000348.1:0-1551 GCF_049667165.1 Maribacter sp. | reverse complement strand
CGATGATTATGTGAAACGGGCTCAAAAAGAGGGTTACCGTTCCCGTGCCGCCTACAAGCTGCTGGAGATCCAGGAGAGGGACCGGCTTATCAAGCCAGGCATGAGGGTTGTGGACCTCGGCGCGGCGCCAGGCGGCTGGTCACAGGTAGCCCGCAAGCTGGTAGGCGACAGGGGGCAGGTGGTTGCTCTGGATATTCTGGAAATGGATCCCATTGCCGGGGTCTGCTTCATTCAGGGCGACTTCAGGGAGTCCGGTCCACTGGTCGAGTTACACGATATCCTTGCGGGTGAAAAGGTTGATCTTGTAATTTCCGATCTAGCTCCCAATATTACAGGTATGTCGAGCGTGGATCAGCCCCGCTCGATGTATCTCTGTGAACTGGCTTGGGAATTCGCCCGTGAAACCCTGCGTCCTGGTGGTGGATTTGTGGTAAAAGTCTTTCAGGGAGCAGGATTTGACCAATACTTGAAGGATTTGCGGGAATCTTTTTCGAAAGTGGTCAGCAGGAAACCAAAATCATCGCGGCCAAAAAGCCGTGAGATCTATCTGGTAGCAGGGAACTTTAAGGTATAGTACCTTACCAACGAATTAATATGCTAGAGATCCCTGTACTAGGAAGGGATGACTTGAGAGGTTGAGACGTTTTGAATGACATGGCAAAAAATTTAATTCTCTGGGTGGTAATCGCCATCGTCCTCATGACGGTGTTCAATAACTTTTCCACCCCCACCAAACAGGCTCAGTCGGTCAGCTATTCAGAATTCATCAACGAGGTGAAGGCTGGGAATGTGAAAGAGGTGACCATACAAAATGGCCGGGATATCGATGGCGCCATGACATCCGGTCAACGTTTCACCACCTACAGTCCGGGTGACGACGGTCTGGTCAGCGACCTGCTGAATAACAATGTTGAAATCGTCGCAACACCTCCTGAAAAACCGTCATTGTTGATGAATATCCTCATCAACTGGTTCCCGCTGTTTGTGCTGATCGGTCTGTGGATCTTTTTCATGCGCCAGATGCAGGGTGGTGGTGCCGGCCGCGGGGCTATGTCCTTCGGCAAGAGCAAGGCCAGGATGCTTACAGAAGATCAGGTAAAGGTCACCTTCAATGATGTTGCCGGTATCGAAGAGGCAAAAGAGGAGGTCACCGAGATGGTGGATTTCCTGCGCGATCCCTCGAAATTCCAGAAACTTGGCGGCAAGATTCCCAAGGGTGTCCTGATGCTCGGTTCACCGGGTACCGGTAAGACGCTGCTGGCCAGGGCGATTGCCGGTGAAGCCAAGGTGCCGTTTTTCACCATCTCGGGTTCTGACTTCGTGGAGATGTTCGTGGGTGTCGGCGCCTCCCGGGTGCGGGATATGTTCGAGCAGGCGAAGAAACATGCGCCCTGTATCATTTTTATCGATGAAATCGACGCCGTGGGGCGGCACCGTGGCGCCGGACTCGGCGGCGGACATGACGAGCGTGAGCAGACCCTCAACCAGTTGCTGGTGGAGATGGATGGCTTCGAGGGTAATGAAGGCGTCATCGTGATTGCTGCGACCAAC
>NZ_JBATHS010000347.1:0-1579 GCF_049667165.1 Maribacter sp. | reverse complement strand
GGCCGCGCTCAGATAATCTGAGTCAGATCAGGCTCAGAAACTGCATGGGCGTGGGGCTGAAAAAATCAGCCACACCGAAGCAACAATAGTGATTGGCCAAGGCCTCACGGCTCTCCTGTACCGAGCGACGGATCTTGCGGTACAGGCGCAGGGCTGCGGTATCGGCCAACGCGACATGCTCGAACCGAACCACTTCGCCGGGTTCAACATCGCGCACCAGCGCCGTGTCCTTCAAGAGGCAGATAGGCACCGCATCCGGATGGTCGGCCATGTGAACGGCTTGCCCGCGCACATCGAACCCACCCGCACCCTTTTTGATCACATCCCCAGCCTTCATGGGGTTCTTGGCCACAGCGCCAACCCCGATGCGCGGAGCCGCCGAGTTGGTCAACAGTTCAGGCTCCCCCTGAACCACCTTGCGGATCGTGTTCAAAGCCTCCAAATGACACAGATGAACCGGGCGCAAAAGCACGAAACCACTGCCTTCGGTGGTCATCAGACGCGAAAACGGCAGATAGCCAGGACGGCGATCTGCCTCCGGATTCTTGGCCACGATCAACACACCGGGGGGCGCACCCTTGCAAAGCGTGTAGTCGCTCACAGGCATGTCGACCCGGTTGGAGGCATCCACCAGATAGTCCAGATCGCTGAGACTGTCCACGGTCGAACCGATCATTCCTTCGCAAGCGATCGTGGCACCCAGGCCGTTGGCCACCAGGGCCTGCTCGATTTGAAGTTTGGTGCCATCTGTGAACGACACCACCTGGTCCAGCGCCAACTCCTGCTTCTCCGACCAGAAGGCCATGTCGCGGTACGTGGGATTGGGGTTCAAAAAACCCTTCAGGTTCACATAGGCCTGCGGCTCAAACCCCATGCCTTCGATTTCCAGCTTCAAGCGGGCCAAGCATCCCGGCTGGTCACCATCGGCTTCAGTCACGTAGTCACCACGCTGGGCAAAGTAGGAGCCGGTGGTGACATGGAACTCGGAGTTGATGGTCACCACCCGCTTGCCCGACTCGGTGGCCTGCAACACCACATCGGTGGCGTGAATGGCATCGCCCGAGCACTCGAACACGATGTCGGACGCGTCCACCATCTCCTCAATGGAATGGGTCAGGTACGTGCGATCGACACTGTCAACCGAGTCCAGCGGGCGGCGGGTCAAGACTTTGGAGATCAGGAAATCAGGGCTGCGCTCAAGCAAATGAACCAGTCCGGTGGCGATAAAGCCGGTCCCGGACACGCCAATTTTAGGGAGGTGCATATAAGGGAATATAAGAAAGCGGGTTTGCGATCTCGGCAAGGGAAAACCCATCCGGAGACACATCAATTGCTGATCGATCACAACGCCGAAAGAAGCGGTTGTGGGGGGTGCGAGCGCACCACCAGATCGACCCACCCGCCGGTGCTAAGTTCAATCCTCCCCTTTTGGGTGGCTGCTATAGCACTCTGGCACCGACCTGAAACTCCCTGAAGTATCTCACAGACACCACACGCCAGCCCCCACATTTGACGGTGGAATCCACTGCACTTCGCGCATTGCGTCACACAGAAACAGCACGCACGCAGCACAGCAGCC
>NZ_JBATHS010000346.1:0-1755 GCF_049667165.1 Maribacter sp. | reverse complement strand
GGCATGTGCATCTCGATATTGAAAAAACGAATTTCCCCTGGTTATTGTTTATAAGTCTTTCCATTCATTCCTTATTGGAAGGGTTCCCTATTCAAGAACATAGCACCATTCTATATGGTATCCTGATCCATAAAATACCCATCGCGATTATCTTGAGCATATTCTTATTGAACTCAAAGATCAAGATGGTTCATGCCCTGTTCTTTATGATCCTATTTTCACTGATGACCCCTTTAGGCAATTACATTGCCGCCCATTTTGAATTTGCCACAAAATACTATGCCCCGATTACAGCCTTGGTGATCGGTGTATTTCTTCATATTTCAACGGTTATTCTCTTTGAAAGTTCGGAAGGGCATAAATTCAATTTGAGAAAACTGGTGGTGATCTTTCTCGGAATAGTGATTGCTTACGCCCTATAGATGTTCAGTAAAGAGGAATCGAAACAGTTACGGCAGGATTTCTGGATTGCCTTTGGCAAATCCTATCCCCATAAATGGCTATTGTACGACACGAAAATAAAAGGGCTTTCCCTGAAATTCCATTTTGGGTTTAAACAAGCCATGGTCTCCATGGATATCGAACACGCTGACTTGGCAAGAAGAATGGAGTTATGGGAAAAACTAATTGCGCTGCGGTCTATTTTAAAAGAAGAATACCTGCCTGAAGCTATTTATAAAGACTCATATCTGTTGGAAAACCAAAAGGAGATATCAAGAATCTATGTTGAAAAAACAGGCGTTTCCATACATAATAAGGATACGTGGCGGGAGACAATGGCATTTTTAGAGAAACAAATGTTGCTGCTTGAAGCTTTCTTCGATGATTATCAAGATAGTATTCGCAATTGATCATAGGGGGCGAAGCCTTAGACCACATCAAAGTATATATAGAACCAATGACTAAGGGCACCCCAAAGTACAAACAAATGCCATATAAAATGATTGTAGGGTATTTTTTTCCACGCGTAGAAAATAGTCCCTATCGTATAGAATGCCCCTCCCAAAAATAGTAACCTTATCCCTTCATGGGTTGTATGTTCCATGAGATTTTGGTAGTCGATTACGATCAACCAGCCCATGGCAAGATACAAGAGCAGGGAAAACATCTCAAATTTACCCGTAAAAAAAATCTTTAATAAGGTACCCAAGGCGGCAATACCCCATACTACATAAAATATCAACCAACCGTTGCTATTTTGTAAGGTAATCAAAGCCACAGGGGTGTAAGTGCCAGCAATCAGTAAATAAATACTTATATGGTCTAAAATTCGAAACTTCCGTTTTAAATCTGGATCTGAAACGGAATGGTAGAGCGTGGAAGCCAGAAACAACAGTACAAATGAACTGCTATAGATCAATATGCCCATTTGGGCATATGCTGTTTTATCGGAATTGTGCTGTAATAAAAAATAACATCCTAGTAGTCCGGCAATAACCCCAAGTGCGTGGGAGTATGCGTTTAATTTTTCTTCGGTATGGTATGATATTCCCTTGGTCATAATGGTTGTTTATCATGAAGGGACAAAATTACGAAATAGCCACATTCATTCCATGTAAAAGCTTGACGGGCCCTTAGCGTATTTCAACTTGAAATCACCAATTGCTATTTCCCATGCGTACTTGAAAATCGGGCAAAAAAAAACCCCGACGATGCGAAGCATGTCGGGGTCAAGGAAGGCGGCGGCCTACTCTCCCACCTGGTGTGGCAGTACCATCGGCGCAGACGGGCTTAACTTCCCTGTTCGGAATGGTA
>NZ_JBATHS010000345.1:0-3035 GCF_049667165.1 Maribacter sp. | reverse complement strand
GGGTATAGGGTCAAATTGAACTTGTACCAGAGTTTAAAACATTGTGGACTTTAATTTTGTTCTTTGTGATTGTCAGCCCTTAGTAGTTCCTCCACTTTTTTGTCAATTCAAACACATGATTGAGAATGTTGGCTTCCTTCTCATCAAACTCCACTCCCCTGCGTGCCATCATGACCTTAGCGGCCTCGAAAGCCTTTTCGGGCAGATAGGTTGAAAATCCTGATGCCCCGCCCCAACTGAAACTGGGAATAAAATTTCTTGGGAATCCCGGTACATAAATATTGGCATTTACCCCGATAACCGTGCCTGTATTGAACATGGTATTGATGGCCGTTTTACTATGGTCCCCCATCATGAGACCACAGAATTGCAATCCGGTCTGCTCAAATTGTTCGGTGGCATAGTTCCATAAGCGCACTTTGGCGTAATTGTTCTTAAGATTGGAGTTGTTTGAATCGGCACCTATATTACACCATTCCCCCAATACGGAATTGCCTAAATATCCTTCGTGTCCTTTGCTCGAATAACCGAATATCACCGAATTGCTGATTTCACCACACACTTTTCCATAAGGTCCTACGGTAGTAGCCCCATAGATCTTTCCGCCCATTTTGACCACGGCATTATTGCATAGGGCGAAAGCACCACGAATTAAGCTGCCTTCCCAGACCTCGGAATCCTTTCCTAAGTAGATGGGTCCTTCAGTGGCGTTCAAAATGCTATATTCCACACTGGCGCCTTCTTCAAGAAATATATTTTCAGGATGAATCAGGCTATTGGTTTCTGAAATCGGTGCTGTGGTTCTTCCTTCGGTAATAAAATCGAAATCCGCTTGGAGCGCTTCCGCGTTTTTAGAGAAAATATCCCAAGTATGTTCTATTTGTAGCACATCGCCTTCAAATTCAATTTGGGTAAATGTTGAGAAATCAACCTCCTGGGCTTCCAATGAAAAAAAGGCAATCACTTCTTCCCCCTTAAAAATGGCCTCGTTCCTTTTCAGGGCCTTGACCTTATGAGCCAGTTCCTTATTGGGCAAAAAGGAAGCATTAATCAAAATATTCTCTTCCAACTCCACCATGGGATACTTCTCTGAAAGATATTCCTCGGTGACCGTGGTGGTCGTAGTGCTCAAATAGCGCTCCCATTTCTCACGTATGGTGAGTATACCCACCCTGATATCCGCTACAGGTCTAGTGAAGGTAAAAGGCAACAAAGCGTTACGCACTGTACCGTCAAAAAGAATATAATTCATGGATTGGTTTTAAAACAAAATTAAAAAATAACGCCCCCGATAATAACTATCGAGGGCGTATGTTTATTGTCGTAATATGCTATTCTTTTATTTTTCTTCCTCTTCCTTCTTTTCAGGTTTTTGGAATTTTTTATACTTGCTCTTGAATTTATCGATTCGGCCAGCCGTATCCAAGAATTTTGCTTTTCCTGTGTAGAATGGATGCGACGTTCTTGATATCTCCAATTTCACCAAAGGGTACTCTACCCCATCCACTTCCAAGGTTTCCTTGGTATTCGCCGTCGACTTGGTAAGAAACACATCTTCATTGGACATATCCTTGAATGCTACCAATCTATAATTCTCTGGGTGAATATCTTTTCTCATCGTAAAAATGTTATACCTTCTATTTTTAGAGCTGCAAATTTAAGTATTTTTCTCATAATGACAATAAATTGTGCAAAAAAGAGAAAATAAAAATTTGTACCTTTAATTGTAACGATTTAACAAGAAGTTCAACTAATCATATAAACCACTAAAAACGCAATAAAAATGGAAGAAAATCAACCAAAAACAGGGAAATTCGCTTTTAATTATGGCCTACTGCTTGGGATAGTCAGCGTAATTTTCGGGCTTATGCTCTATTCTATGGATCTGCATTATGATCAAGGTTGGGGTATTAGAAGTGTAAGTTTGGTATTAGCCTTAGTTGCCATCTTTTTTGGCATATCACAATTCAAAAAGGCCAATGAAGGTTATTTAACCATATCACAAGCATTAAAAATCGGAGCGGGAATCGCATTGATCGCTGGAATAATCGGTTTAATTTATTTCTTTCTACTGTCCAATGTAATAGAACCAGGATATATGGACAAAATGTATGAAATAGGCAAGGCACAAGCAATGGCGGATAACCCAAAATTGACTGAAGAACAAATTGACCAAGGTATTGAAATGCAAAAAGGTTTTGCTTGGCTAACATATCCGATAATTCTTATTATGAATATAATTATTGGATTAATCCTGGGTCTTATTGCTGGTCTCATTTTTAAAAAGCAAAAACCTGCATATTAAAGTCAAAATTGTACTTTTGAAAAGAATTTCAGAAGTATTTAATGAACCTATCCATAGTAATACCCTTACTGAACGAAGAAGATTCCTTACATGAACTTCACGATTGGATTGTAAATGTCATGCAATCCAATCGTTTTTTGTATGAAATTCTATTCATAGATGATGGCAGTACCGATGGATCCTGGGAGGCCATCCGCAAACTTTCTGCCACTAATCCGAATGTCAAGGCCATACGATTTACCAAGAATTTCGGCAAATCACAAGCCTTACATGCCGGTTTCAAAGCGGCTACAGGCGATGTGGTGATTACCATGGATGCCGATCTTCAAGATAATCCAGAGGAAATTCCCGAATTATATGATCTGATCAAGAACCAAGGATATGACCTTATTTCCGGATGGAAGAAAAAACGGTACGATTCGGTCATTTCTAAAAATATTCCCTCTAAATTGTTCAATTGGGCGGCACGTAAAACCTCGGGGGTAAAACTGAATGATTTCAATTGCGGCTTAAAGGCTTATAAAAAAGCGGTAATAAAAAATATAGAGGTACGCGGTGAAATGCACCGTTACATTCCTGTTTTGGCCAAAAGTGCCGGATTCGGGAATATCGGGGAAAAAATAGTGCAACATCAGGCGCGCAAATACGGTAAAACCAAATTTGGTATGGAACGATTTATAAACGGTTTTTTAGATTTGATCACCATTTGGTTCGTTTCGAAATTCGGAAG
>NZ_JBATHS010000344.1:0-2015 GCF_049667165.1 Maribacter sp. | reverse complement strand
AAGTTCAGGGATACCGATGGGCAAAGACCCAATGTGGATGTCAAATTTCCTGATATGCGTATCAATATACATATTCACGAAGAACAATGTAATGTTTCGCTGGATAGTTCTGGGCGATCCTTGCACCACCGGGGGTATCGAACGGCAACCAATATTGCGCCGATCAATGAGGTATTGGCTTCTGGATTGCTTTTGTTGAGCGGATGGGACGGGCAATCGGACTTTCTAGATCCCATGTGCGGTAGCGGTACGTTCTTGACCGAGGCGGCGATGATCGCCTGTAATATTCCGGCAAATATCAATAGAAAGGAATTTGCTTTTGAGAAATGGAATGATTTCGATGAGGAACTCTTTCAAAAGATCATTGACAGTAGTTTGAACAAAACCCGGGAGTTTCATCATAAGATCGTGGGTTATGATACGGCCCCATCGGCGGTAAGAAAATCAATTGATAATATTGCCAATGCCAACCTTTCGGAATATATACATGTTGAGCGCAAGAGCTTTTTTGATTCCACAAAATTTACCGATAATCACCTGCATATGGTTTTTAACCCACCTTATGGGGAACGATTGGATTTGGATATGGAAGAATTTTATGCATCAATCGGCAATACCTTAAAACAGGAATACCCCGGAACCGATGCGTGGTTCATTACATCAAATTTGGAAGCGCTTAAATTTGTCGGACTACGACCTTCCAGAAAAATCAAGGTGTACAATAGTCAATTGGAATCCCGCTTGGTCAAATATGTCATGTATGAAGGGAGTAAAAAGGCCAAATTTCAAAATAGGGAAGGGAAGGTATGAAACCAAAAACACGAGCGGTAGTATTGAACTTTTTAGGTTTTGCGATCCTATTTCTGGTGATCCGTTTTGCCTTAGGCTATTTTTTTGAGGTGAATCGGTTTTACTTGGCTTTGATCGCCGCTATCGCAGCGAGTATCCTGGCTCCTAAATTTGCAGTGGTCAAAGCGGAAGAGCGGGAAAAAGTCATGATGAAATGGATTTTCATCAAGGGTTTTCGAGAACTTTAGTCAAGGCTCTACTTGACCTTCATCCGTCTTTTTTTTCCGCTTATTCGCTTTTTTGTACAAGGGGATCATATACGTGAGCGAATAATTATACCCTATTCCGAACTTACTTCCGTCAGTGACCTTATTGAATCCCGGTATGAAGAGATTCGGAAATTCTTCGGACTCCTTATTACTGACCAAAAAACCGAGGCGTAAGCTACCCCCCAAATAAAGGTTCGAAAATAACTCCGCTTTCATTCCAAAAACGAATTCAAGCCAGGCAGCATTTAAACTTCCAAACTCCTGGGCATCGGAAGAACCATTGGGGAAATCGTCGGGGTACCAATACCTATTCGTGTCAAAATAGCGAAAGTTGTTCAAGGTTTGGCTAAAAGAGCTAACGGCAAAACGTCCACCTAGAAAAATGGTGTTGTTCATACCGTACCAATTCTCATAGGTATTATAATCTACCCCTAGTTTTATATAGCTCCCTGAGGTGGTAAAACTATAAAGATCCTCTTGCTTGGTCTTTTCCTCATTCCCCAATTCCCCGGCAATGTATAATTTTTGGGTCAATCGATAATCCCCAACAAGTTCCAATCCTTTATAATCCTCATTGGTCTGGGTAATGATTATACGACTGAGATCTATCCCTACCCTAAGACCATAGGTTTGTTTGTGTGCCACGGTATCCTTGGGTTGTAGATCTATGGTTTCATCCTGGGCCGAACTATTGAAAAAGCACAGAAGAAGGGTTATGCTAATGAAAAATCTTGACATGGGCTGTTTCTGAGTTTTCAACGGTTGGTAAAACAATTTCAATATCCTTGATCCAATTCTCGGTGTCGGGTGTAAGGCTTTGACTTAGATTTTCATAATTGGCGATAAACCCACAGGCGCGTGAGATATATACTTCCTTGGTCTCATAGGAGAACGTAAGCACATCAATATTGACGGGGTCCTCGGTAGTCGTTTGTGTTGATAAAACGAATGTTGTAC
>NZ_JBATHS010000343.1:0-5132 GCF_049667165.1 Maribacter sp. | reverse complement strand
GTTCAGGGACATGACCAAGATACCGATAGATGCCGGCACGGCCTGTTTTACCAATAATTGGCCTATGGGTTCGGTACCGAGTTGGTCTGATGTTACTTTAGCCATTTAAATTAATTTTAAGACCTGGGAGGTATAAGTGAGGCACGAGTTGTCCATGTAGTTCTATACCACAAAAGTCAACTCAATTTAGACCTATGAGGTGAACTTGTCATCAGACCTACAAGGAGCCCCCCCTGTCATGGAGAACACCTTGCAGGTCAGTTTTTGGGCAACTTCCCATTTACCTCCCATTCATTAACCCACTTCGCCATAACCTTCACCCAAGCCTCATTGTCATTTAAACAGGGAATGTGTTTGTAGGTTTCACCTCCTGCTTCCTCAAACTGATGCTTGCCCTCCATGGCTATTTCTTCCAAGGTTTCCAGACAATCGGCCACAAAGGCAGGGGTCACAACAGCCAATCGTTTCTTGCCCTCTTTGGCCAAACGTTCAAATTCAATATCGGTAAATGGCTTCAACCAAGGGTCATTGGGCAATCTCGATTGAAATGAAATGCTGTATTTGTCGGCATCAATTCCCAAATAGTCGGTTACCCGGCTTGTAGCATCGAAACATTGATGGCGGTAACAGGTGTGATGGGCTACGGAATTGGTCGTGCAGCATGAATTATCGATCTTACAATGGAATTTGGTCGGATCCGATTTTCGAATATGCCTTTCGGGAATGCCGTGGTAGGAAAAGAGGATATGGTCGTATTCAAAACCTTTCAAACCTTCCGCTATACTCTCTGACAAAACCTTAATGTAGGCCTCGTTCCTGTAAAATGCAGGTAAGGTCGTTACATGCATCTGTGGAAAATACTTTTGCTGGTCTTCCATAGTTTTAACCACAACGGTTTCATAGGAGGACATGGCGTATTGCGGATATAAGGGCACCAACAACACCTCGTCTACACCTTTGTCGTGCAATTCCTGAAGGGCATTTTTTATGGTCATACTGCCATAGCGCATGCCTAGAGCAACAGGAATTTCAACGTGCTTACTCACTTTTTCAGAAAAGCGTTCAGAAATGACAATCAAGGGCGAACCCTCTTCCCACCAGATTTTTTGATAGGCCTCGGCCGATTTTTTGGGTCGTGTCTGCAAGATGATTCCACGAACGATAATGTTCCGCAACCAATTGGGCACGTCGATTACCCGTGGGTCCATCAGGAACTCATCCAAATAGGGTTTTACATCCTTTGCCGTGGGGCTATCCGGCGAACCGAGGTTTACCAATAAGACTCCTTTCATTTTATGAACAATTTTAATTCACTTGGGCATGTTGGGCAATCCTTTTAACTAAAAGAATATATCATCTTCTGTCGATAAACCAAGAGGCCCAAATGTATATCGGGAACAAAAATAGCTTTTGTGCCAAAACTAAACCTATACTCTGCTTATAAGTTTCCTATGCCACTATACGGATAATCTATTTTTTACATGGATTTAACATTTTTTAATGGTATTTTCTTTAAGTTCTTCCAATAACCAAAATATATACTAGAAAATGATCGATTCGTTTTTTAAAAATACAGCTAATCAATCGCTTATCTATGTGATTGTTGCCGTTTTACTCATCCTTATTGTGTATTTCAGTACCGTTCAAATACTTCGTAAGTTCGGAAAGGACCCTAATTATGTCATACCAAAACATGCATTCAAAAAAGTAACTTTCCCCCTTTTCGTAATCCTATTTTCCTTTCTTCTTCGAATGGAGTCACTCCGCAGTCTTGTAGGTCTTGAAGATTATACCTATGAGTTTAAAAAGGCAAGTACCCTCCTGTTTATTTTTGGTTTGACATGGCTGATATTGAATATCATAAAAATCATAAAAAATGGGGTATTGGAAAAATACGATGTGCATACGTCGGATAATTTAAAGGCCCGAAAAATCACGACTCAGTTCAACATTCTGGAACGTATCATAGTCTTTGTAGTGATTGTTCTGGCCATTGGCATTGCCCTTATGAGTTTTGAGAACATTCGCGAAATAGGGGTCAGTATTTTTGCCTCGGCCGGGGTTGCCGGAATAATCATTGGATTTTCCGCCCAGAAAATGATCGGGACCATTTTGGCCGGGATTCAAATTGCCATCACACAACCCATTAAGATTGACGATGTCGTAATTGTTGAAGGGGAATGGGGCCGGATCGAAGAGATTACCCTTACTTATGTGGTCATTAAAATATGGGATAAAAGAAGGTTGGTCGTCCCTTCGACCTATTTTATCGAGAATTCCTTTCAAAACTGGACAAAGACCTCAGCCGATATTCTCGGCACCGTTTTTCTGTATACCGATTATAAGGTGCCCTTCGATGCGCTTCGTAAGGAATTGACCCGAATCTTGGAAGCTACCGATCTATGGGATGGGGAAGTCAATAACATTCAGGTAACGGATTCGAAGGCCAATTACGTTGAGGTCCGTGCCTTGATGAGTGCCAAGGATTCTTCGTCGGCCTGGGATCTCCGGGTCATGGTGCGTGAAAAATTGATTGTATTTTTACAGCAGAACTATCCGGAAAGCTTGGCCCATACCCGTATTTACCTGAATGAAGGGGAAGTAGATAAAAAAGGGGAATAATGGCATTCTATTTGCTATTTTTGACCTTACAACGACTAAAAAATGAAAAAAGCGATACCTTTTGTAGTACTACTATCCTTATTGACGGTAGCTCTTGGCTTTGCCCAACAGATTACCTGTTCTGCACAGGACAAACAGGCTTTTGAGGATAAGATCATTGAGATTGATGGTTTGTTGGAAAAGGATTTGGGAAAAACCATGGTATCGGTGGGCAAAACCTTTCTACAGACCCCTTATGTGGCCCAGACCTTGGAAATAGGGGAGACTGAAACATTGGTAGTCAATCTTCAGGGCCTGGATTGTACCACCTTTGTTGAGAATGTCCTGACGTTCACCTTGATTCTTCAAAAGGAAAAAACCGATTTTGACAGCTTCACTGAAATTTTAGAAACCATTCGGTATAAAGACGGTAGGCTCGATGGATACGCTTCACGGCTCCACTATTTTTCCGAATGGATTGCCAACAACGAACAGAAAGGATTGGTAAGGGACATTACCTCTGAAATCGGGGGAACGGAAATCACTAAGGAAATCAATTTTATGAGTACCCATCGTGATTTGTATCCCTTTTTGGCCGATGATGCGAATTATGATAAGATAAAGGCTTCAGAAAACTTCCTGAACAATGAAGTCATCTGCTACTTGCCCCAAGATCAAATCGAGGCAAATGAACATTTGATCCAATCGGGGGATATCATCGCACTCACGACGTCTATCGAAGGGCTCGATATTACCCATACGGGAATTGCATCAAGGGAAACCGATGGTCGGATCCACCTTTTGCATGCTTCCTCATCCGGGGAGGTAACGATTTCTGAAGTACCACTCGTCGATTACCTAATAAAAGTCAATAAGAATACGGGGATTATGGTGGCCCGGATCAATGGATAGGGTAATATTTGTCAAGGAAAACAAACCGATGGGTCTGTATTCGGATTTCAAAGGAACCTGAACACACGAATTAACGAACTTCCTCGATATTTTACCGTTTTTCAACCCTTGCACCTGCTCCGCATTCATTGTTTCGGACGCAGCGGTACAAACTGATCGGTCTAAAACGTTTAAATTTTAAAAATCACCACATCGTTAAGGTTTTCCTCTAGGATTTCGATAATGACATCACATATTTCTTGGGCGTGGTGCCATATTTCTTTTTAAAGGCGGCGATAAAATGACTCGAGGTACTATATCCTACCTTCAAGCCCACCTCATTGACATTGTTCTGGCCGGTCTCCAGTAGTCTTCGTGCATGTTCCATCTTGTAATCGAATAAAAAACTATAGACCGAGTCCCCATAGATCTGTTTAAACCCTTCTTTCAATTTCTTCAAACTCAGTCCAACCTGTTTGGCCAATTCGGGTAAAGAAGGGGGTTCCGCCATATGGTTGATCATGATGTCCTTGGCCTGTCGAATGCGTTTAACATTGTCTTCATCGACCAAAAATGGGCATTGTTCGAGATCGGCGTCCGTACTTTTATTAAAATAAAGCGAAATGAGTTCATAGACCTTGCCATTGATATACAGTTCCTTTATCGATGGATGCAGGTTGTAATTCATTATCTGGCTTAAAACCACGGCAATGGCAGGGGTCACCTCTTCTTGGGCATAATATTTTTTCTCCTTGTTCCCTGCGCTCAGAAACGGAATATAATCGGCCTCCTTTGAAAACAGCGAATGAAACTTACGAATGGTCATTACGATGGATACGATCCATGAATTGGGGGCCATTTCCATATTCATAGGCAAATCGACCTGGGGATTGTATAATAACAACGAATTTTCCTCTGAAACTTCAAGGGCATACATGCCTTCATTGAAGATGAACTTGGCATGCCCCTTCAAACAAAAATGAAATTGGATGAAAGTACTATCGATTTCACGGACGACCCGTTGTTTTGCCAAAGTATCATTCTGGAGTTTCAGTACATAGAACCCGTTTTCGATGAGCACTTCGGTATAGGATCCTTGAGCGACATTTTCTTTTTCCATAGCAAATAAATATATCTATTTTATTTAGATAGATTCTAAATAATGTAATTTCGAAACCTTTTGAATAGCCATTAATTCATGGTTTAACGGCAATTTACAACGAATTGGGATTAAAATCCCGAATTTCGATACTATTTGTTCCTCAAGCGTTATATTTATTCAAATGATGCTCCTATTTTTGTGGCCGTTCGAACGATTTTATGAAGGCGTACCATATTTCCAAACATAATTCATTTTATACCATTGGCTTAAATTATAAGAAAGCCGATGCGTATATACGGGGTAAGTTCAGCCTGGATACAGCCTCAATAGAAATACTTTTAAAGCAGGCCAAGGACCAGGGTCTGGATGGATTATTGGTCACCTCTACCTGTAACCGTACCGAATTGCACGGTTTTGCACAGCATCCCTTTCAATTGATAAAGTTACTTTGCGACAACACCGAAGGTAGTATTGAAGAATTTCAGGAAGTGGCCTATGTGTATAAGAACAACGATGCCATCTCCCATTTATTCCGCGT
>NZ_JBATHS010000342.1:0-1648 GCF_049667165.1 Maribacter sp. | reverse complement strand
GATGATGTTGCCGAGGCCGTCATACTCCAAAGCGTAACCTACACTATCTATGATATTTCCAATTCTGGAATTTCAGGAACAGCCATCTTTACCCAAGAAGACAATGGCTCTACCCATGTATTGATCGAACTCGAAGGGGCCTATACCTCCGAGAATCCGGCCTATATCCGCTTTAACAGCGCTGCTGAAAGCGGTACCGTGGCCATTACCCTTAAAACCTGTGAATGTGCCATCAGTAATACCACCATCACCCGCTTAGACAATGGTGCTTCTATCACCTATGAAGGTTTGACCCAGTTTAATGGGCATATTACAATACACAGCGGTTCCGGCACCCAAGCCCCTATTGTGGCGGTAGCCGATATAGGATCCAATGCCGATTAAAACGCACAATTCCGTACATTCATCTTGTTCTTGAAATTCACGTTAAAAGGCATATATAAGGCGTTTTTAAGTGTATATTCCAATTAATCCATTGATTATAATAATTTTATGGAATAACTTTCCTTTTCTTATGGTCATTTTCCCTTCCCAAGCCTTGCAATCTTTCTTATAAATCGGATAATTGGGCCGATCAATTGCCTTTTGGCTTTCCAAAACTGTTCTACGTCGGTTTTTTCCGTCATTTTGTAGAAAAGTCATCCCCAATTGTAATTACATCTAAACCTATTTCTAATTTTGATATAAAATAACAACTTAAATAAAAATGAAAATGAAACGTTCCCTCTCCTTTCTTATGTTAGCCTTTGCCTTGGTTCTTAGTGGTTGTAATAAAGATGATGTTGCCGAAGCCGTTATTCTAAAGAGTGTACAATACCAGATTTACGATGTTTCCAATTCGGGGGTTTCCGGAACAGCTACCTTTACCCAAGAAGATAATGGGTCTACCCACGTATTGATCGAATTGGTCGGTGGTTATACCGCTACCAACCCGGCATTTATTCGTTTTAACAGTGCCGCAGAAGGCGGAAATGTTGCAATTACCTTACACACCTGTGAATGTGCCATCAGCAATACGACCATTACCCAATTGGATAACGGGAACACCATTACCTATGAAGGCCTATTGGCCTTGAACGGTCATGTGACCATTCACGCCAATAGCAGCAATAATTCGTCTATTTTGGCTGTGGCTGACATTGGGGCGAATTCCAACTAAGACAAACCAACCCAACCTCATTATAACAAAAGAGCCCTGACATTGCTGTCAGGGCTCTTTTCTATTGTAGACCAACTTACTTATGAATAACTAAGTTTTGAGATATTGAAATCTACCAAGATTTCATTTAGATTCTCAATAAAATTCAAGTAAGCGGTGTTGTCTGCATTTTGATGTGCCATAATGTGTGGGGTTTTGGGGTTTATTATGGAAGGGACTACATATAATCCAATTCCACTAATTCGTTTATGCTTAAAATTTCATTTAAATCTTGTAGGAAGGCTAAATACTCCTCCCCGTAGGTATCGTATAGCATATGGTTGAAGGTTAGGTTAATCCCTTATTTACAGGGAGATTTGGGTTTAAAATTCATACTGTAAACATATTGATAACGGGCGCATGTTGCAATAAATTGTGGTGAAACCAAAAAAACTTGTTGTCAATAGTCCATTTTGAAGGGCTTGACTTTCGCCACCCGACAAAGCACCT
>NZ_JBATHS010000341.1:0-54594 GCF_049667165.1 Maribacter sp. | reverse complement strand
TCAACTACTTTTGTGACTCGAAAAATCGTTTAATGGCAAAGAATTTAGTTATTGTAGAGTCACCGGCAAAGGCTAAGACTATAGAAAAATTTTTAGGTAAGGATTTTAAGGTAGAGTCCAGTTTTGGCCATATCGCTGATTTGCCTTCAAAGGAATTGGGTGTCGACGTCGACAATGGATTCAAACCCAAATATATTGTCGATAAGGACAAAAAGGCCTTGGTGAAAAAGCTTAAGGACCTGGCAAAAAAAGCAGATATAATTTGGCTGGCGAGTGATGAGGACCGGGAGGGAGAGGCTATTTCATGGCATCTTTCCGAGACCTTGGGACTGGATAAGAAAAAGACCAAACGCATTGTTTTCAACTCAATTACCAAATCCGCAATCCAAAAAGCCATTGAGAATCCCCGTGACATCAATTACAATTTGGTCAACGCCCAACAGGCAAGAAGGGTATTGGATAGATTGGTGGGGTATCAACTATCCCCGATTCTTTGGAAAAAAATAAAACCCGGACTTTCAGCAGGGAGGGTCCAATCCGTAGCGGTTCGTTTAATTGTGGAAAGGGAGCGCGATATTGAGGCCTTTACCCCGGAAGCATCATTCAGGGTAGCTGCGGAATTCAAGACAGACAATGGCAGTGTACTTACTGCCAAATTAGGGAAGACATTTGCATCGAAGGCTGAGGCAGAGGCATTCCTGAAGAAAAATATTGGCGCCAAATTCTCCGTAGGGGACTTGGATAAAAAACCTGCGAAAAAATCGCCGTCAGCACCATTTACTACCTCTACACTGCAGCAAGAAGCATCCCGTAAATTGTATTTTTCAGTGGGAAGAACCATGCAGGTGGCACAACGGTTATATGAGGCTGGACTCATCACTTATATGAGAACCGATAGTGTCAACCTTTCGGTAGAGGCTATCAATGCTGCAAAAGATGCTATAATTGATAATTATGGGCAAGATTATAGTACCGTTCGCAATTTCAAGGGTAAATCCAAAGGAGCGCAAGAAGCCCATGAGGCGATTCGCCCTACGGATATGACGATGCAATCCCCTTCCTTAGAGCGTGATCAATCGAAGTTATACGATTTGATTTGGAAAAGAACCATTGCTTCCCAGATGAGCGACGCCCAATTGGAACGTACCAATGTCAAGATAAAAGCCAGTACCCATAAAGATGAATTTATGGCCAATGGTGAAGTCATCAAATTCGATGGTTTCCTAAAAGTGTATATGGAAGGTATTGATGATGAGGATGTGAGTGAAGAGCAGGAAGGAATGCTGCCTCCAATGAAATTGGGCGAAGTACTATATAATAATTTGATTACGGCTACCGAGCGATTTTCAAGACCTCCGTATCGATTTACAGAGGCCTCCTTGGTTAAGAAATTGGAAGAGCTAGGCATTGGAAGACCTTCTACCTATGCGCCAACTATCTCAACAATACAGAATCGGGGCTATGTAGAAAAAGGAACTGTTGAAGGTGTCGAAAGAAAGTACACCCAACTCCTATTGAAAAATGATGCCATAAAGGGCAAGGAATTGACCGAAACCGTTGGTTCGGATAAAGGTAAAATGGTACCAACGGATATTGGAATGATCGTGACCGATTTCTTGGTCAGTCATTTTTCGAATATCTTGGATTATAACTTCACAGCCAAGGTTGAAGAGGATTTTGATGAAATTGCCGAGGGTGATGAGGATTGGCAAAAAGTAATGAAGGATTTTTATAAAGACTTTCATCCCATGGTACTTCATGTTGAGGAAAATGCGGATCGTGCCAGTGGTGAAAGGGTGTTGGGCAAGGACCCAAAGACCGGTAAACAAGTCGCAGTGCGATTGGGAAGATTTGGTCCAATGGTACAGATAGGTACGGTTGATGATGAGGAAAAACCCCAATTTGCCAGTTTATCCCCAGACCAATCCTTGAATTCGATTACCTTTGAAGAGGCAATGGACCTATTTAAACTTCCCAGAAAACTGGGTGTTTTTGAAGGGGAGAATGTCGAGGCCAATGTAGGTAGGTTCGGACCTTACGTTAAATTTGGTAAAAAGTTCGTCTCTCTGTCCAAAGGTGAAAATGCTATGGATGTTTC
This sequence comes from Maribacter sp., assembly GCF_049667165.1. Lineage (GTDB taxonomy): Bacteria > Bacteroidota > Bacteroidia > Flavobacteriales > Flavobacteriaceae > Maribacter_A. The sequence goes on along the minus strand of NZ_JBATHS010000341.1, from coordinate 52,496 downwards.
CTTGGAACGGGCCATAGAATTGATAAAGGAAAAACAGAAAGCGGATGCTCCTATCGCCGTTTACGAGGGTAAGGATGTGATAAAGGGGGTTGGTCGATTCGGACCGTTCATCAAATGGGATGGCACATTTATAAATGTCAATAAGAAATATGATTTTGACAACCTGAGCCAAGCGGATATCAAGGAGTTGATCGAGGCCAAAAAACAAAAGGAAATAGATAAGGTTGTACAAGACTGGCCTGAAGAGGGAATCAGGATAGAAAAGGCCAGATGGGGACGGCATACGGTAATCAAAGGGCGCGTTAAAGTAGAGTTGGCAAAGACTGTTGATGTCACTAAAATGAGCTTGGAAGAGGCTAAAAGCCTGATCGAAAAGAAATCCCCAAAGAAAACAACTAAGGCAAAATCAAAAGCAAAACCTAAAGCTAAAAAATAAGTATGGCGTTCGATTTTTTGGTCCCTGTAGAAGATAGGGTCTTGGCCCATTCCGAGTTATTACCCCCACAAGCCCTAGGAAAACATATATTCGCGCACACCAAAAACGATGGCCTGCCGGTATTGGCCAATGCCACCATAGCCCTTTTAGGGGTGAAGGAATCTAGAAATGCCTACGAAAAAAAACCCGAAAAATTAGATGTTTCCTCGATACGGATTCAGCTGTACAAGTTGATGCTCGGCAATTGGAATTCCACCATCGTTGACATGGGTGATATCGAAGAAGGGGAAACCGTTGAAGATACCTATTTCGTGGTCAAGGAAATCGTGGCAGGATTGATCGAAGAGAACATCATACCAATCATTTTAGGGGCGACCCAAGATATCACCTACCCGGCATATCGGGCGTTTGATGGTATACGGGATATGGTCAATTTAGTAGCCATAGACAGCCGATTTGATTTTGGAATGGAAGATGAGCTCATCTCATCCCACTCCTATATGAGTAAGATCATTACCGATAAGCCCAATAATCTTTTTAATTTCTCTAACCTAGGATACCAAAGTTATTTCAATGCGCAGGAAGAAAAAGACCTTATGGAGCGTCTTTTTTTTGATGCCTATAGGTTGGGTGACTTGATTCATGATATTTCCTTGGCAGAACCTGTGTTGCGTAATGCGCATATGGTAAGCTTGGATGCAAGGGCCATAAAAGCCGGTGATATAGGGATTTCATCTAATTTTTCCCCCAATGGTTTTGACGGTCGGGAAATATGTGCCATTGCAAGATATGCGGGCCTAAGCGATAAAGTAAGTGTGTTCGGCATTTATGAAATGGAGAATATAGACCAATCATTTCAGCTGTTGGCCCAGATTATTTGGTACTTCATTGAAGGGGTCAATTTTAGGATAAAAGAATCCCCCTATTCAAAAACAGACGATTTTACTAAGTACACCGTACCAACCGATACTGAGCAGTTGGTCTATTATAAGAGCCATCTTACCGAAAGATGGTGGGTAGAGGTACCCTCAATTTTGACTTCACATACTAAAGCCGAAGCCACGGCGTTATTACCATGCACCGAACAGGACTATTTGGATGCTTGTAATCAGATTATTCCCGAAAGGTGGTTTAAGGCGTATAGAAAAGGCTTTAACTGATTAAAAAAAAATTAGTCGATAATTGTACAACATACAATAATTTACTCAAATCGTAGTTTTAGAGAGTAGAATAATATTGTGTTTGCATTTATAACCTTAATCGAAATTTAACCTAAAGTATGAAGAAGCTATTGTTATCATCTATAGCATTTGTTTTTTTGCTCACCAGTTGTGGGTCCAAAACAAAAGGCGAGCTAGTTGGCGTCCAGGGTAAAAAGTGGTATCCTGAAAAACCTTATGGAATGGAATTGATCCCACGTGGATCTTTCATTATGGGTAAGAGTGAAGAGGATCAGGCTAAACTTCTCAATGCACCGACAAAGACCGTTACCGTGAGATCCTTTTATATGGATGACACCGAAATCACAAATAGCGAATATCGCCAGTTTGTCGAGTGGGTCAAGGATTCAATCGCTAGAACCAAGTTGGCCATATTGGCCGATGAATTAGGATTAGGCCCTGAAGATGGTGGAATTGGTGAATATGCATTCAAAGATGCGGATACGACCAAAGCCTCTGTGTATGACAAGTATATGTTGGATAACTATGCTGGTATGGGAGAAACAGGTTATGAAGGTCGTGGACTGAATAAGGATGTCGATCTCATTTGGGATGTCTCGGATTTCCCAGACGAGTATTATACAGAAGTTATGGACTCGCTTTATATTCCTGAAGAAGAGTCATACAATGGCCAAAGAACAATTGACGTTACCGCATTGAAGTTTAAGTATAGTTGGATGGATATCGAAGCAGCTGCCCGTTCTAGAACAGGTAACAGAAAAGACTTCATTAAACATGAGGAATTGGAGATTTACCCAGATACAACCGTTTGGATCAGGGATTTTGAATATTCTTACAATGAACCCATGCATAACGATTATTTCTGGCATGATGCCTATAGTGAATATCCTGTAGTTGGAATTTCATGGAAACAGGCACAAGCGTTCTGTAATTGGAGGACCAAGTACAAGAACGATGATCAGAAGAGTAGGGGGAAACAATTCGTGAATAAATTCAGGTTACCTACCGAAGCAGAATGGGAGTATGCCGCAAGAGGTGGTATCGAAGGGGGTACATACCCTTGGGGTGGCCCCTATGTCATCAGTGACACAGGTTGTTTTATGGCTAATTTTAAACCACAACGTGGTGACTATGCGGCCGATCAGGCATTGTATACGGTAGAAGCCAAGTCGTACGAGCCCAACGATTTCAACTTATACAACATGGCAGGTAATGTCTCTGAGTGGACAAACTCGAGCTACGACCCAAGTTCCTACGAATATGTATCTACCATGAACCCTAACGGTGGTGATGGCAACAACGAAAGAAAAGTGATCAGGGGCGGATCCTGGAAAGATGTTGCTTATTTCTTACAGGTGAGTACAAGGGATTACGAATACGCAGATTCTGCCCGAAGTTATGTTGGGTTTAGAACCGTACAGGATTATATGGGCGAAGAAGATTCAACACAATAAAAAATAGAATACGAGTAAATCATAAATACATCCCGATGGTTGTCGGGAAATAATCAAACTTTAACCAAATACTTATTATTAACATAACAAAAATTAAATTTAAAATTATGGCACAGTCAAAATCAACAAAAAAATTATTCAACATGGCCTACGGGCTTGGAGCATCGGTAGTAATTATTGGTGCATTGTTCAAGATCCTTCACTGGGAATTTGGTCCTTTAACAGGTGGACTTTTATTGGCAGTAGGTCTTATTACCGAAGCACTTATTTTTGCAATTAGTGCATTTGAACCAGTAGATGACGAATATGACTGGTCTTTGGTTTACCCAGAATTAGCTGGTGGTATGGGCGGTATGAGAAAAAATGAAGCCGCTGAGATCAAAGAGACAGAAACTTCCTTGTCCAAAAAATTGGATAACCTATTGGAAGAAGCCGGTATTGATGCCAGTCTGATGGAAAGCCTAGGATCCAGTATCAAGAATTTCGAAGGTGCAGCAAAAGGTATCGCCCCTACAGTGGATGCCATGCAATCTACCAAGAAATACTCTGATGAAATGGTACAGGCAGCCGCCCAAATGGAATCTTTGAACAGTTTATATAAAGTTCAGTTAGAGAGTGCAAGCAGACAAGCTTCGGTTAACGAAGAAGTTGTACAAAACGCAAGTGCACTTAAAGATCAAATGGAATCTTTGGCCACGAACCTTTCTTCATTGAACGGTGTTTACGGTGGTATGTTAAGCGCAATGAATAGAAACTAATTAGAACATTAGTACAAACCCAAATCAATTAATCAATAATATCTAATTAGAAAACATGGCAGGAGGAAAGCTATCACCACGTCAGAAGATGATCAATCTTATGTATTTGATCTTCATCGCAATGCTGGCGTTGAATATGAGTAAAGAAGTTCTAGCGGCATTCGGTATAATGAATGAAAAGTTAGAAGCTTCAAATGTAAAGACGACGGAAAGCAATGATGCTTTCCTAGGAAGTCTGGAAACCAAAGCATCTGAAGATGCAGCCAAATATGAAAAGCTGTATCAGAATGCACAGAAAATAAAGTCAATGTCCCAAGAGTACTTTGACTATCTGGAAGGTATCAAAAAAGGAATGACAGAAAATTTAGAGGATGCCAAGGATTATGCCCGTATGGATAACTCGGATTTTTTAGACGAAATGTTATTTCAAGGAGACAACCTTTCTGAAGCTGGTAAGGACTTCATGAAAAGGCTTACTGAATATCGTACGCAAGTGGCAGCAATAGCCCCTGAAAGCCTTAAAGAAGCAGTTAATTTACGTTTCAAAACCGGAGACGAAAATGGTAAGGTCGAAAAAAGGGATGGTACCAAGCAAGATTGGATCAACTACCATTATGAAGGCTATCCTTTAATAGCTTCATTGGCCAAATTGACTGCGCTTCAAGCAGATGTTAAGTCAACGGAGGAAGATGCTTTGAAATCAATGTTGGAAGGTGAGCTGACCAGCCAGGTTTCCTTGACGAATTTTAAAACCTCATTAGCCGCTAGTAAATCAGCATTCTATTCCGGTGAAAAATATGATGGAAAAATCATTATCAGCAAAACTGACGCCTCATCTACACCAGTACGTGCAGAATTGACCCTTGATGGAAGAAAACTTTCTGAAGGGAAAGACTATGCCTTTGAAGCAGGTGGAATTAAAATGCTTATCGGAGCTGGATCTCCCGGAGACCATGAAATTTCTGGAACCATGTACTTTATGCAGGATGGTGAGGAAATTCCGGTTGAAGTGAAAAACAGCTTTGCTACCATTAGTAAGCCTAATGCTGCGTTGATCGCTGCCGATAAGATGAATGTTGTTTATCGCGGTGTCGCCAACCCTATGTCGATTTCCATTCCTGGTATTCCTGACAATAAGGTAACAGCTTCAGCACCTGGTCTAAAAAAGATAAGTGCCAGCAAATATGTAATGAACCCTGGTACGGGTAGAACCGTTAAGATCGTAGCTTCTGGTGTTTTGCCTGATGGTCAACGTATCTCTACTCCTGCTGAATTCAGGATCAAGGATATTCCAAGACCAGCCGGTGCTATTCGAGGAGAGACTGGTAGCACAAAGATGCCAAGAAAGAACTTGGAAATTGCAACCGTTAGTGCTATGTTGGAAGACTTTGATTTTGATTTAGGTCTAAAAGTAAGTGGATTTAAATTCAAGGTGCCAGGTCAACCTACAGTAAGTGTAAATGGAGACAAACTTGATTCAAGGGCTATTTCAGCATTGAAAAGAGCGAGCCGTGGTGACGCTGTTCAGATATTCGATGTAAATGCTTATATCACGAACAATAAGAGCTACAAACTTAAAAAGGTATCTCCAGTTGTTGTTGAGATAACAAACTAATAAGTAGTATTATTTAAATTATATTTTTATGAATTGGAAGAATGTTTTATTAATCGGAGTTGTTAGTCTACTGCCCGCATCGATCATGGCCCAAGCAAACATTTTGAATGCTAAGAAGCCACAGGAAATTGGTGTGCGGACAGAGGCCCAAAAAGCTCTGGACAATGATGCTCCCTTAGAGTATGGTTATGTCGATGATAGGGATATCCTATGGTCTAAAACCGTATGGGAGACCGTTGACCTTGACGAGCGTGTCAACTTTCCTCTATACTACCCTATAGACACCATAGACATCGGTGCCGATAGAAGGTCCTTATACGATGTGCTGATAAAGAACATCAAAAACGGGAAGTTGGAGGATGTATACGTAGATTCCTATTTTACTGAAAAAAGAAAGTTCAGTGATTTGGCCGCTACCTTACGAAAAGTGGATACCACCGATATGGGATACGAACAGATAAATGCAGGTGAGACTTTGTCCGCCGAATTTATCAACCAGCGCGATTTGACTGCCGCTGACATAGAAGAGTATCGCATAAAGGGAATCTGGTATTTCGATAAGCGCCAAGGGGAACTGAAATACCGTTTGTTGGGTATTGCCCCAGTAGCTCCCGATGTTAACTTCATCGATGATGAATCCATGGATCCGGCCGATGCCAAGGTTGAACTTTTCTGGGTATGGTACCCAGGTGCCAGGCAGATATTACATGATGCCAAAGTTTTTAACCAACTTAATTCGGCGCAGCCCATAACTTTTGATATGTTGCTGAACGCACGTAGGTTCAATGGGGTTATCTATCGTGAGGATAATGTTCATGGTGACCGTAAGGTCAACGACTATATTGCGGATAACGCCCTTTTCCAATTGTTGGAGGCCAAACGAATCAAAGAGGCCATCAGGGATAGGGAGCAAGATATGTGGTCCTATTAAAATCTAGATTATTCCAATTCAATACATAAACTGAAAACCCTGACGATTTCGTCAGGGTTTTTTGTATGGATAAGGTAAGGGAACAATTCTAGATTGCATAATTTTACATGATGATAGATTATATAGTGGTTGGCCTAGGATTGGCGGGGATGTCGTTTTGTGAGCAATTACATGATCATGACAAGGATTTTATGGTCGTTTCGGATGATTCCCAAACGTCCTCGTTGGTTGCCGGGGGGGTATATAATCCGGTAATTTTGAAGCGGTTTACCCTGGCTTGGAATGCGGATGTTCAACTTGAAATCGCGATGCCCTTTTATAAAAGGCTTGAAGAGAAATTGGGAAGGCAGTTTGATCATAAAATTCCCATCCTAAGAAAATTCGCTTCGATCGAAGAACAAAATCTTTGGTTTGAAGCTGCAGACAAGAAACGACTGGATCAATTTTTGGATACATCCATTATCGAAAATAGAAACAAGGCCATTGACGCCCCTTATGGTTTTGGGAAGGTTTTGCATACAGGAAGAATAGATGTAAAGGCATTGATAGCAGCCTATGAAGCAGCGCTAATCGAAAAAGGCAATCTGTTGAAGGAAACCTTTCGATTTGATGCATTGGAGGTTCATAAAGATCATGTTGAATATAAGACGATAAAGGCAAAAAAAATTGTTTTTGCAACAGGTTTTGGGCTGAAATCGAATACGTACTTCAACTACCTTCCTTTGCACGGAAATAAAGGCGAGGTGTTAACGATAAAAGCCCCAGAAGTAAAGCTCCATTCCATCATAAAATCATCGGTGTTCATTATTCCGTTGGGCGATGACCTGTATCGGATAGGGGCAACCTATGATAGAACGGATAAGTCTAACGCCCCATCTTCCCAAGGCAGTAAGGAGTTATCAGAAAAATTGCAGACATTTTTGAAATGTCGTTTTGAAATTGTGGACCATGTTGCTGGTATTCGTCCCACAGTCGCCGATAGAAAACCATTGGTGGGGGTGCACCCAAGTCATGATCATATGTTTGTGTTGAACGGCTTTGGTTCCCGTGGGGTCTTGATAGCGCCAACAGCATCAAGACTACTCTATAACTTTATCGAGAATGGGCAGCCTATTCCTCCAGAGATGAACGTCAACAGATTTTCAGGAAAATTCGAGCCTAGGATTATTTAGCTATTTTGGGGTCGTAATGAATGAAAAAATTGATCCAGATATTTCTGGACAATCGAATGATGATTGGTAAAAAAACAATCATTGTAGCCACTATCGCAATAAAAGTATTCACCAAGGACGTTCCGATGAATACATAAGAGATAACAAAAGCCGCAACGGCAAATGCGATACCCACGCCATAACTTACATACATGGCCCCATAAAAAAAAGAAGGTTCGATCTTGTATTTGGTATTGCAAGTAGAACAACGCTCGTGCATTTTGAACAATTTGCCCAATTTATATGGGTTTTTTTCCAAATACATGCTTTCACAATGACATTTAGGACAAGTTCCTGTTAAAATGCTGTAGAGTTTGTTTCCTTTTTTTAACATTTGCAAAAGTTTTCGCGAAAATACGGTTTTGCGCTATTCTCTATTGTAACCTAGGTCACAAATTATGCTAAACATACATAATCTTTCAGTCTCATTTGGGGGTGAATACTTATTCGAGGAAATCTCGTTTAGGCTAAATGCTGGTGACCGGGTTGGACTCATTGGAAAAAATGGTGCTGGCAAGTCCACCCTTTTAAAGCTCCTGTCGAAGGATATGCCTATTGACTCTGGGACCATTGCTACGGAAAAAAACCTGAATATTGGTTTCCTGCGACAAGATATAGATTTTAAGCAAGGTAGAACGGTTTTAGAAGAAGCCTATCATGCTTTTGAGGAAATCAAGGCCTTAGAGCTTAAACTTGATGAAGTGAACCAACAGCTTGCCGAACGCACTGATTATGAGAGCGAGGCATACCATCAATTTATGGTGGATCTAAATGATTTTACGCATCATTATGAGATTATAGGGGGGTATAACTACCAAGGTGAGACAGAAAAAATCCTTCAAGGCCTTGGTTTTAAACGGGAGGATTTTGATAAAAAAACCGAAACATTTTCGGGAGGTTGGCGCATGCGTATCGAGTTGGCCAAATTATTACTTCAAAACAATGATGTGCTCTTGCTCGATGAACCTACCAATCACTTGGATATTGAATCGATCATTTGGTTAGAACAATTTTTGAACAACTACTCTGGTGCCGTAGTCATTGTATCGCATGATAAGATGTTCTTGGATAATGTGACCAACCGGACCATTGAGATATCCCTAGGTAGGATCTACGACTATAACAAACCTTATAGTGAATTTCTAAAATTAAGGGAAGAGATCAAGGAGCAACAGCTAAACGCCCAAAAAAACCAGGATAAGGAAATACAGCAAGCAGAACGTCTCATCGAGAAGTTCAGGGCAAAGTCTACCAAGGCATCCATGGCACAATCCCTGATCAAGAAGTTGGATAAGATCGAGAGGATAGAGGTTGACCAGGATGATACTTCCGTAATGAACCTGCGGTTTCCAATTTCAACGACCCCGGGCAAAATAATTGCCGAAATTAATGATGTCTCTAAGAGATATGGTGATAATCTAGTGCTCCAAAACATTGATTTATTGATCGAAAGGGACAGTAAAACGGCTTTTGTAGGTCAAAATGGACAAGGCAAGTCTACCTTGGCGAAGATCATTGTCGGTGAGTTGCAGTATGAAGGTCAATGTAAGTTGGGCCATAATGTACAGATAGGCTATTTTGCGCAAAACCAGGCGGAATATCTAGATGGCCGGAAAACGATCTTGGATACCATGATCGATGCTGCCAATGAGACCAACCGAAGCAAGGTTCGTGATATTCTTGGATCTTTCCTCTTTCGTGGGGAAGAGGTAGATAAATACGTTAAAGTGCTTTCCGGGGGTGAACGAAATAGGCTTGCCTTGGCAAAGATGTTGTTACAGCCCTTTAATGTATTGGTCATGGATGAGCCGACCAACCATCTTGATATTCAATCGAAGAATGTACTGAAAAGGGCCTTGCAAAGATTTGAAGGCACGTTGATCCTCGTTTCCCATGATAGGGATTTCCTTCAAGGGTTGACCAATAAGGTCTATGATTTTAGGGACCGAAAGATCAAGGAATATTTGGGTGACATTGAGTTTTATTTAGAACAACGTAAGGTGAACGACTTTAGGGCCATTGAACAGCAAAAAAATAGTGAGGTGAAAAAGGTCAAGGTCGATAAGCCCTCAAATTCTTTCCACGATCAAAAGAAAACGAAGTCATTGAAGAATAGATTAAGTGCTGTAGAGAGCAAGATTTCCTCCTTGGAAAGGGAATTGAAGGAAATAGACCACGATCTTTTAATGAACTATGATGCAACCATAGCCAAACCCAATTTTTTTGATTCCTACCAAGGGAAGAAGAAAAAGCTGGAAGAATTAATGGAGCAATGGACCCAAATCACAATCGATTTAGAAAAAACGACCCCATAACCCCAAAATTTAACTTACAGATATTTCCTACACCACAAATAAATGATCCTTCACAACATAATGGGGCCGTTTAACGATAAAAATTGCTTTTAGACCAATACATAGTTTACTTTTGTAGGGTAATTCTTAGGTTAATGAAAGTAAGGACAGTTAACGCTTAATTATTTGCAATATGAAAAAGATCCTTTGTTTGGTTTTGATTGGTGTTTTAAGCAGTGTTGCCGTACGTGCTGAGGTCCCTATGGATGAAAAGCAGGCCTTGATAGATCTTTATTACAGTACGAACGGGGCATCATGGAAGGCATCATGGGATTTAGAAACCCCATGCAATACCTGGTACGGTGTAAAAGTGGTCAATGATAAAATCATCGAGATTGATTTGTTTCATAATAATTTATCGGGAACCTTGCCAATGAGCATCGGTAAACTTGTTCATCTTAAAAAATTGAATTTGGCATTCAATGCCATTTCTGGAAAGCTGCCCACAGGTTTAGGGCTGTTGAAGGAACTCAGGGTGTTAAAACTGGAAATGAACCGATTTAAAGGGCCGCTACCCAACACGATTGGGATGATGGCCAAATTGGAAGAGCTATCCATTTTCAATAATTTCATATCAGGAAGTATTCCAGAGACGATTGGTGGACTTAAAAATCTGAAGGTACTGAACCTTTCGAGCAACAATTTAAAAGGAACCATTCCCAAATCATTGGGCGATTTGACCAAATTGGAAAGTCTAGGACTTTTCGAGAACGGATTGGATGGTAACATACCCAATGAAATGGGAAACCTATCAAAATTGAAAGAACTGGTTTTGGCAAACAATCAATTAGGGGGTGAAATCCCCAAGGAATTTGGGCAATTGGCCAGTCTTGAGATTTTCCAAATACAGAACAATAATTTCAATTCCTTTAAGAACTTGGGAATGATGGAAACAAAAGGCATGTTGGTCTTTGATTATGATAAGGAGGATGCCCAATTTGATTTCAAAGATATTAACTTTAGCAAAACTAGGATGGCAGACACAAAGTTCGAAGATGTTGAGGATTAGTTAGTGATTCATAGTTTTAGTTAGTTTGGTTAAAAGGGATGCAGCAGCATCCCTTTTTTATTCAATGTCAATAGGATGTTTAATCAAAAGCCAAAAACATTAAACAAATATTGTGATAATTTTAACATTCGTTGCATATGCAACTAATATGTATTTTGCTAGATTCGCGCAGTGAAAACGAAAGATGTGCATATTGATTTTGAGAGATCTATTGCCCCATGGATAGGCAGGACCTCGAAAGTGGTTGATTATTATTTGCATGACCTATTAAACCAATTTGGTTTGGATATGTCTAAAGAACAAGTGATCACCCTTAAAATGTTGCATGACAATGACGGTGATGGCCTCAACCAAAATGATCTGGCCTTTCTGACTTCCAGGGATAAATCATCCTTGGCACGCTTACTTTCAAAAATGGAAAAGAAAAAGTACATTCTTAGAAAACAGCATTTGGAGGATAAGCGGGTCAATCAGGTTTTCTTGACCGATGAAGGTAGATCGGTTTACAAACAAGCCAAAGTAGTTTTAAAACAACTGATTTGTTCGATGGAAAAAGATATCAGCCAAACTGAGAAAAAGCAGTTGGTCAACATATTGAAAAAGGTACAATTTAATCTAATGCAAGAAAAAGTAGGACTATAACCAAACCAAATGAGAAAAACTATATTGAGCATTTTGGGTGTTTTGATTATTGTGGCATCCGTTTTTGTGGCAAAAATGATCGTTGATAGCAAGAACAATGCACGGCCAAAAGCTGAAAAAATTGTCAAGACTGTTTTTGCAGAACAGGTGCAAAACGGTACCATACCCATCGTAGTCCCTGCGAATGGAAGTTTAAAAGCCAAAAACAGGTTGGAGCTTTATGCTGAAGTTCAAGGGGTTTTTAGAGGCGGGACTAAATTGTTTCGACCCGGACAAACGTATCGTAAAGGTGAACCTATTATTCGTATTGATGCGTCGGAATATGCAGCCAATGTACAATCGGCCAAAAGCAATTTATATAATCAACTTACGTCTATCATGCCCGACCTTCGGTTGGATTATCCCGATATTTTTCCAAAATGGCAAACCTATCTCACGGGTTTCGATATGGATAAGGTCACCCCAGAATTGCCGGAAATGACTACGGAAAAGGAGAAGTTCTTTATTTCAGGCAGGGGTATTTTGACCACGTATTACAATGTTAGGAATATGGAGCAACGACTTTCGAAATATCGAATTTCAGCCCCGTTCAACGGGGTCCTGACCGAAGCTTTGGTTACCGAAGGCACCTTGATCCGTGCCGGTCAGAAACTGGGGGAATTCATCAATACCGACATATACGAATTGGAAGTATCTATAAGTAAAAAATTCAGTGACCTGTTAAAAGTGGGAGAACAGGTTGCACTCAGCAATCTTGAAAATACCAAGAACTATAAAGGTGTGGTCACGCGAATCAATGGTAGTGTGGATCAAGCAACCCAAACGATCAAGGCCTATATCGAGGTAAGTGACAAAACCTTAAGAGAGGGAATGTATATGGAAGCCAACCTCGATGCCAAGGAAGAAACCAATGCCATTGAAATTGACCGGAACCTGTTGTTGGAAAACAACCAGATTTTCGTTGTCCGCGATTCACTTTTAGATTTGATCGATGTAGATCCAGTATATTTTTCAAATAAAAAGGTGGTGTTGAAAAATGTACCTGATGGGACTACGATTTTAAGTAAACCGGTCATGGGGGCTTTTACAGGCATGTTGGTAAAACAATATCAGGAAAACGGAATAGGGGAGCCATCTAAACCAGCAAACGAATGAGAAATATCATTACCTATTTCATTAAGTACCATGTTGCGGTAACAGTCTTTATATTCGCATTTGTTATTTTTGGTATTTTTGGGGCACTTTCCTTAAAATCCTCCTTTTTTCCACTATCGGATTCCAAGAATATTTTCATTAACATTACGTATCCTGGCGCATCCCCCCAAGAGGTTGAAGAAGGAATTGTCCTTAAGATCGAGGACAATCTAAAGGGTTTGGAAGGTGTAGATAGGGTAACCTCAACTTCCCGTGAGAACAGTGGCAATATAAATGTAGAGATAGAAAAAGGGCGTGATATAGATTTTATGTTGCTTCAGGTCAAAAATGCGGTGGATCGGGTGCCGACGTTCCCTACGGGTATGGAACCTTTGATCGTTTCTAAACTGGAGGCCGTTCGGCAAACGATTAATTTTGCGATCAGTGGGGAGAATATTCCACTGGCAACCTTAAAACAGATTGGGCGTCAAATAGAAAATGACATTAGGGCAATAGATGGAATTTCCCAGATTACCATTTCAGGATATCCCCAGGAAGAGATTGAGATTGCCGTGGACGAGAATAGCTTATTGGCCTATAATCTGTCTTTCAATGAAGTCGCACAGGCCGTGAACAATGCCAATATCCTGGTTACGGGAGGGAATATAAAGACAAGTGCCGAAGAGTACTTGATACGGGCCAATAATAGGTCCTATTATGGTAAAGAATTCTCCAACATCGTAATAAAAGCTGATCCGAACGGACAAACAGTTCGTCTTAAGGATGTAGCCATAATTCGTGATCGGTTTTCCGAGACGCCGAATGCTACCTATTTTAACGGTAACATGGCCATAAATACGGTGATTACCAGTACCAATACCGAGGATTTGATCAGTTCAGCTGAAAAAGTCAAGGATTATGTGGCCAGTTTTAACCAAAAGTTCAACAATGTACAATTGAATGTGGTGAGTGATCAATCGAAGACTTTGACGCAGCGAACACAATTGCTTACTGAAAATGCTATAATGGGAGTGAGTTTGGTCCTAATATTCCTTTCACTCTTTTTAAATACACGGTTGGCGTTTTGGGTGGCTTTTGGATTGCCTATTTCTTTTTTGGGCATGTTCATCTTTGCCGGGTTTTTCAATGTGACCATCAATGTCCTGTCCTTGTTCGGAATGATCATTGTTATCGGTATCCTTGTTGATGATGGAATAGTCATCGCCGAAAACATCTATCAACATTATGAAAGGGGCAAGTCGCCTTTGGCTGCGGCCATTGATGGGACCATGGAGGTAATTCCACCCATTGTTTCCGCGATTATCACCACCGTTCTGGCGTTTTCCGTTTTCTTGTTCTTAGACGGTAGGATCGGTGAGTTTTTCGGTGAGGTTTCGATCGTTGTAATATTGACCCTTGTGGTTTCCTTGATAGAGGCTTTGATTATCCTGCCTGCGCATTTGGCTCATTCAAAAGCACTACAGCCTGTTGACAATAAAGAGAAAAAGGGTATTGCCAAGGCATTTGCCCGGCTTAGGGTCATCAATAAGGCCGGAGATCGTTTTATGAAATGGATGAGGGACCGATTGTATAGTCCGACCTTGCGATTTGTCATGCAGTATAAGATGCTTTCTTTTGGCATTTTTATGATGCTCTTTATTTTGACCTTGGGTTCAATTCAGGGGGGGATTATCAGAACGTCCTTCTTTCCAAGAATTGCAAGTGATAGGGTACAAGTTGAATTATTGATGCCCAATGGCACCAATGAAAAGGTCACCGATTCCATCATATCATTGATCGAGGAGAAAGCGGAGATCGTAAATCAGGAATTGACCGGGAAGTACTTGAAAGGAACAGGTAAGGTGCTCTTTGAAAATGTTATAAAAAGTATAGGTCCAGGTTCATCAGCAGCTACGCTGACCTTGAATCTATTGCCGGGGGAAGAACGCCCGGATGAGATTATTTCAGATATGGTGTCTAACCGACTAAGGGAGTTGGTGGGGCCTGTAATCGGAGTGGAGAGTTTGATCTATGGTTCTGGAGGTAATTTTGGGGGCAGTCCCGTTTCGGTCTCCCTTCTCGGAAATAATATTGAAGAATTAAAGGCCGCAAAGGACGAACTGAAAACGGCTATGTTGAATAATTCTGCCTTGAAAGACATCGAGGATAATGACCCTGCAGGGATTAAGGAAATACGATTGGAACTTAAGGAAAATGCCTATTTATTGGGATTGGACTTAAGAACGATCATGAACCAGGTCCGATCCGGGTTTTTTGGGGCCCAAGCACAACGTTTTCAAAGGGGCCAGGATGAAATCAGGGTTTGGGTGCGCTATGATCGTGAAAACCGTTCCTCTATCTCTGATTTGGATGAAATGCGCATACAGACCCCGTCGGGTAATCGTGTGCCCCTAAAGGAAATTGCCACGTATACGATTGAAAGAGGGGATGTGGCCATAAATCGCTTGGAAGGTAGACGCGAAATTCAGATTTCGGCGGATCTTAAGGATGAAAAGGTCACAAGTGCCACCGATGTCATGGCAGAAATCAAAAGCGATATTATGCCCGAAATACAATCAAAATATCCCACTGTGAGTCCTTCATATGAAGGGCAGAACAGAGAGGCGGATAAATTGACGAAATCATTTCGGGTTGTAGGGGTAGTGGTCCTCCTCTTGATCTATATAACCATAGCATTTACCTTCAGAAGTTTCAGCCAACCTTTGATGCTGCTCTTATTGGTACCTTTTAGTATTACTGCTGTTGGATGGGGGCATTGGATTCATGGTTTTCCATTGAACTTCCTATCCATTTTGGGGATTATCGCCTTGATAGGGATTATGGTCAATGATGGATTGGTACTTATAGGTAAATTCAATGGAAACCTTCGGTTAGGTATGAATTTCGACGATGCTTTGATCGAAGCTGGAAAATCTAGGTTTAGGGCTATATTTTTAACCTCGGTAACCACGATTGCAGGTCTTGCACCCCTATTGTTGGAAAAAAGTAGACAAGCCCAGTTTCTAAAACCTATGGCGATCTCCATTGCGTATGGTATTGCTTTTGCGACAGTACTGACCTTATTGATGTTACCTTTGTTCCTGTCATTTAGTAACAAGATCAAAGTGCGTACAAAATGGCTTAAGACTGGTAATGAAGTAACCAAGGAGGAGGTTGAACGGGCCATTAAAGAACAGAAGGAAGAAGCCCACCTAAGCGGTGGCCTTTCAAAAGGTCATGAAGCAGTAAAAACGGATAACGAGTAAGTATTTTATGGAATACAAAAGATGGGGACACCTAGCGAAGTACCTTCAAGAAAAAAAGCAGTTGCATAGTATGCAAAATAAATTAGTCATTCTAAGTGTTATTGGCCTATTTACAATCGGGGTACATGCCCAAGATAAGCTATTGACCAAGGAAGATGCCATCGCGCTTGCTTTGGAAAACAACTATGGTATAAATGTGGCAAAAAACCAAGTTGAGGTCGCCAAGAATAACAAAAGTGTACTGAATTCAGGATATCTGCCGACACTTACGGGTAGTGCCAACGCCAATTACAGTAGGGATGATTCAGTCATTGAATTTCCGGGTCAGTTTAACGAAGACGGAAGTCCAAGAGGCGACCTGGAAATAGACCAGGCAGAAGCGCAACGCTATTCCTCTACCCTAAACGCGAATTATACGTTGTTTGATGGTCTTGGCCGTCTTTATAACTATAAAAGATTAAAGGAACAATTTCAACTGAGCGAATTACAGGCTAGGGAAACCATAGAAAATACGCTAGTGCAATTATTCAGTGTTTACTACGAGATCGCTAGACTTACAGAAAATGAAAATGTTCTAAAGCAAGCCCTAGATATTTCGCGAGATCGATATCAACGCTCACAATATGCCTTTGAATATGGGCAAAGCACCAAACTCGATATATTGAATGCCCAAGTTGATATTACCAATGATAGCATCAATGTTTTGAATGCAAGACAGCAACTGTCGAATACAAAGCGCGATCTTAATGTTTTGTTGAGCCAAAATATAGATGCGGTATATGCCGTAGATACTTTGGTAGCCTTTATTCCAAAATTACAATTGGAAGAATTTGTTGATCAGGCAAAATTGAATAATGTCGCCTTACTACAGACCGAAAGGGGTCTTGCGATCAATGCTTATGATATCAAGGTTCAGAAATCAGGTTATCTGCCTAAAGTTGGTTTAAATGGATCTTATGGTTGGAATTTGAACCAAAGCGCCGCTTCGGCATTTTTCCCGGGAACCAACAACAATAACTTTAATTTAGGTTTAGGGGCCAGTCTTACCTGGAATCTATTTGATGGTGGTGGTACCACGGTACGGGTGAAGAATGCCAAAATAGCCTTTGAGAACCAAGAATTATTAAAAAAACAAATAGAACTTGAAGTGCAACGCGATATCCAGAATGCTATGGCCATTTACGAAAATAGATTGGTGATTTACGCCATTCAGGAACAAAATGTAATCACCAATGAGAACAATTTTGAACGATCTAAAGAACAGTTCCAGTTGGGTCGGATCACATCCATCGAATTCAGGCAGGCCCAGATCAATTTATTGAATGCCCAGACCAATAAGAATTTGGCCAAATACGATGCTAAGTTGGCAGAACTTCAATTATTGCAGCTCACAGGTCAGTTGTTGAATGTGGAACTTTAAGGATGTACGAACATTATTTCCAATGCCCTTATTGCTGGGAAGAAATTTCCATGCTTTTGGATACTTCCATACAAACCCAAACCTATGTTGAGGATTGTGAGGTTTGTTGCAACCCCATAGAAATCACGCCAATATTTGAGAACAATATGCTAATGGCATTTGAAGCGCATGGTTTGGAACAGTAATTTTCCCAAAAGTACCGGTAGGTTTATGGCTAAAATGTTCTTGCCCACATTTAAAAGGCCAATGTAGGTCTTGTGGGGATGGTCATTCAATGTAAAGGATTAAAAATGATGCCTTGATAATTATTTTTTGAAGTTGGAATTTAATAATTTTAATAAAATTTTATTAATGACCTTCCTATTGAATAACCCTACCAAATATCGGTCTTTGTATTTTTGGATTCTAAGCATTACCCTGATTTTAAGCTCCTGTAAGTCGTCAGTTACCGCACTTGAAGCGCCTGTAGTCAAAAAAACAAACGAAGTCTATACCGAAACCATCCCGTTGACCGATGTAACATTTGAAATGGTTTTAATACCCGAAGGGCAATTCTTTATGGGCAGTCCAGCAAATGAGGCATACAGAAATGATGATGAAGGGCCCCAAAGGCAAGTGACCCTTGATGCCTTCTGGATGGGTAAGTATGAAGTAACCTGGGGCATTTTTGAACTTTTCTTTAAACAGAACCAATCCCTATTTGATAATCTGGAAGCAGAAAAACGGAATGCGATTGATGCTATAACCCGACCTAGCCCACCTTATGAGGATCCTTCGTATGGTATGGGTAAGGATGATTTTCCGGCTGTGAGCATGTCGACCTACTCCGCCTTGGTTTTCTGCAAATGGTTAAGTGAACTAACAGGGCGCTTTTACAGATTGCCCACAGAGGCCGAATGGGAATATGCGGCCCGAGCAGGGACACAGACTTTATTTGGGTTCGGTGATTCTATCGATGCATTGGATACATATGCCGTTTATCACAAAAATTCGATGGGCAAATATGCAAAAGTAGGGAGCAAATTGCCCAATACTTGGGGATTGTATGATATGCATGGTAATGTGGCTGAATGGACGTTAGATCAATATAAACCTGATGCCTATGCTAGCATGGAGGAGGATAATCCATGGGTTATACCTATGGTGATACATCCGCGGGTGATTCGGGGAGGTTCTTGGGATGATGATGCTGAAAGTTTGAGATCTGCCGCCCGAAGGGCATCGAGTAGTAAGTTGCAAAAACGAGACCCACAGATACCGAAAAGTTTTTGGTGGTTTACCGACTCCAATTTTGTGGGTATGCGGTTAGTGAGTCCCAAAGACCAACCGAGCCCAGAGGATCAGAAGAAATTTTGGCAAATGGTGCTCGATGAAGGATAATTAAAAATCACTAAACCATGAAAATTATAGTACTTATTCCGTTACTGTTATTCACCTCAATGTTGTTAATCGCCCAAGATTCCTATACTTTGTCGAATGAAAGTACATTAACGGTGGATGGCACTTCAACGTTACATGATTGGACGGTTACTGCAAATACCATTCAAGGTGCACTACAGAGTAATGCGCAAGTTTTCACCACGATATCATTTGAGGTAGATGTAACGAGTATTGTCAGTACAAGGGGGGCGACCATGGATAAGAAGACCCACAATGCCCTAAAAATGGAAGAGCATCCCAAGATTGTTTTCAGCGCACGGGAAGTTGCTTTTTCAGAAGGTAGCGATCAACATATTACTGGAAAATTGACTATTGCTGGCGTACAGAAAGATGTAGTGATTGTTGTGGCTATAAAAGAATCGGAAGGTAAAATACAAATAAGGGGAAATCATAAAATCATCTTGCAAGATTATGACATGGAGCCTCCAACGGCTATGTTCGGTTCTATAGTTGTTGGTGATGAGGTAACCGTAAACTTCGATCTGATCTTTGCGAAATAACCACTATCATCCTAGCCCATTATGGGTCGTATAAAATATTGCTGTGGAAAAGGTTTTACTTTCGTTATTATTGTTTCTTATCGGATATGTGGCCTGGTCACAAAATAGATTTGAATATACCTATCCACAAATGGGTACCCAGATAAGATGGGTATTATATGCCGAAAATGAAGAAAAAGCCGATTCGGTATCCGCTGTGGTCTCTGAAAGAATTGATGAACTAAACCGTAACCTTAGTGATTATCTTGAAGATAGTGAGTTGAACCAGCTAGGCAGAAAAGGGTTCGAAATGGTTCGGGTCGGCGATGATCTTTATCGGATTTTGAAAGCGGCAACGGAGATTTCTAGAATGACAGAGGGTGCTTTCGACGTAACCGTTGGTCCTTTGACAAAGCTCTGGAGAAAAGTTCGAAATATAAAAATACTGCCGAATAGCACTGAAATGGCAAAAGCCAAACAAAGGGTGGGGTACGGTTTAGTCCATTTTCCAGGGCCTGGCTTAGTACAACTTAAAGCAAAGGGAATGCAATTGGACCTCGGTGGAATAGGCAAAGGCTTTGCTGCTGATGAGATCATTGAAATATTTGAATCGCACGGAATCCATTCGGCTCTGGTTGATCTAGGGGGGGACATTCGAGTAAGTGATCCTCCTCCGGAAAGAGCGCACTGGGTAATAGCATTTTCCTATATCGATCAGAACGGCACCGAGCAGTTGCAAAAAGTTAACTTGAAAAAGGGAGCGGTAGCAACCTCAGGTGATCGATATCAATTTATTGAAATTGATGGCGTACGATATTCACACATTATCGACCCAAGAACGGGCATGGCCTTGAACGATAGGGTCCAAGTGACCGTAATAGCCAAGGATGCGACAACGGCGGATGCTTTTGCTTCAGCGTGTGGTGTACTGGGTTTTGATGAGGTAAAGGAACGTTTCAATGAATGGCCTTCTTTGGAGGTCTTTATTACCAATCAATCCCAAAAAGGGTATCGACAATGGAAGAGCCCCGGATTTGAGGCGTGTTTAATAAAGGATTAATTTAAGAATCAGTATATGAAATTCAATCTTCAAGGCAAGACTGCCATAATTACCGGTGGGGGGAGTGGTATTGGGAAGGCTATCTCAAAAACCCTTGCAACACAAGGTGCAACGGTCCATATTTTAGAATTAAATGTGAATACGGCCCAGGAATGTACAAGCGAGATCATTGCCGAAGGCGGAAAGGCTTTTGCCCATAAATGCAATGTTGCCAAACATTCAGAAGTACTTCATGTGGTGAACGGCATTGCAAAGGATTTTGAGTTGGACATACTTGTAAATAATGCGGGGATTGCACATATTGGTAACGTAGAGAACACCACTGAAGCGGATATCGATAAGGTTTATGAAGTAAATGTAAAGGGTATATACAATTGCATCTATGCCGTTATTCCTCACATGAAAAAAAAGGGTGGGGTAATTCTTAATATGACATCCATAGCATCTGCAGTTGGTATTAAGGACCGATTTGCCTATTCTATGTCAAAAGGGGCCGCGTTGACCATGATGTATTCCGTGGCCAAGGATTATATCACTTTTGGGGTACGCTGCAATAGCATCTCCCCGGCTAGGATACATACCCCTTTAGTAGATGGATATTTAAAGGAAAACTACCCCGGAAGGGAGGATGAAATGTACGGGAAACTCTCTGCGACCCAACCTATTGGGCGAATGGGCAAACCCGAAGAGGTGGCTGATTTAGCCCTATATTTATGTTCCGATGAAGCTTCTTTCATCACGGGTACAGAATTCCCAATTGATGGTGGATTTGTTAAATTGAATGGTAATTAAAACATTAGGAATACGCATATGAAACTAATACGATATGGAGTTAAAGACAATGAGAAACCAGGTGTGCAACTGGATAACGGAACAAGGTTGGACGTCTCGGCTTTCGGACAAGACTATGATGAACATTTTTTTGGTGGAGTGGGGGTCACCGATCTGAAGAAATGGTTGGTTTCCAATGAGGCTGCTTGTCCAAAAGTTCCCAATGATATCCGTTTGGGAGCTCCGCTATGCAGACCTTCCAAAATTATTTGTATCGGTTTGAATTATGCCAAACATGCCGCTGAAAGTGGTATGCAATTGCCTAAAGAACCAGTGTTGTTCTTTAAGGCTACCTCTGCGATTGTCGGCCCGAACGATGATTTGATTAT
Organism: Maribacter sp.; assembly: GCF_049667165.1. GTDB lineage: Bacteria > Bacteroidota > Bacteroidia > Flavobacteriales > Flavobacteriaceae > Maribacter_A. The sequence goes on along the minus strand of NZ_JBATHS010000341.1, from coordinate 30,946 downwards.
TCCTAAAGGCAGTACAAAAACCGATTGGGAGGTAGAGCTGGCCGTTGTAATCGGAAAAAAAGCCTCTTATGTTTCACAAAAAGAGGCTATGGATCATGTGGCCGGTTATGTGTTGCATAATGATTATAGTGAAAGGGAATTTCAATTGGAACGTGAAGGCCAATGGGTCAAAGGCAAAAGCTGCGATACGTTTGCCCCCTTAGGTCCATTCATTGCCACAAAAGATGAAATAAAAGACCCACATACTCTGAATCTGTGGTTGAAGGTCAATGGTGAAATACTTCAAAATAGCAATACCTCTGATTTTGTCTTCAATATTCCAGAATCCATCAGTTATATAAGCCAATTCATGACCTTATTGCCCGGCGATATCATCTCAACGGGCACGCCATTCGGCGTTGGGTTGGGGTTTGATCCCCCACGATATCTAAAACCGGGAGATGTCGTGGAACTGGGTGTTGAGGGTTTGGGAACATCACGCCAAGTAGCCAAGGCATTCTAGGAAGTTATATAAGAGTGTCAGTATCGGATTTTAGCTGAAGGTTGAAGTGATTTCGAAGGCATCGATACCTTTAATCGATTACAGCATAATCGAATCGGCTTCATATTTCAAAGGCAAAGAATCGAAAGTAGTTTGGTGCAAATAACCAAAAATAATGGTTTAAACACTTGAAAAAGACGTTTAAAGATAGCCATTTAGTGCAAATTGCTTCAAAACCTATGAATTTTTGCTAGTACAAGGTTCAAAACTATTCTGGAACTTTGGTACCATTAGAACCCAAAATCTTTTACTTATGAAAAATGCTATACCCTACAACGTGGCCTTCGGCTTTATTATTATATTTTTCTGTTATTCTTTAAACGGGCAGGAGAATACGATTAACGATTCCAATTCAGTTCCTACCTACGAAACCCATAAGAGGGTCGGAGCGTATCTTGAATTACAAAAATTAGGATACGACGATAAGGAAATTTTCGAAGATCTTGGCAATGCGAATTTTCTGCAAAAGAAGTATGGCACTGCCCTTTTTTGGTATGATAAACTAAAGGAGGTGTCGGCAGAAGATGCCTTAAGTGACGGTTTTAATAGGCGATACCAACATGCCAAACAGATGATATCCTTTTCAGGGGTAACGACGTTAATGGATGATGAAGATTGGCTTGCAAACATACGGGCGGATTATGGAATAGCTTCAACAGAAAGCCCAATGGCGTCAAAATACCGACCGTTGGATACCCAGTTGCGGCCCCAGGAAGCTTTAGGGCAACAAGTATCGATAGGTGACCAAGGTGATTTGAATACTGATATTTTGAATGATCATCGTGCATATAAGGTGCCGATGACGGTAACTGCAGATGGAAAAACCGCATTTTTCAGTAAGGCTGTTTTTATAAAACCCCCGATTGGGATTTTCTCAAAAAAGGAGTTGGTTCATAAAATCTATCGGGCCGAAAAAAGGAATGGTAAGTGGCAAAATATTAAAGAGTTAGCGCTTTGCCCGAAATACCATTCCGCACTTCACCCTGCGGTATCCTTAGATGGGAAACGCTTGTTTTTTGCTTCGGATATGCCGGGCACGTACGGTAAATATGATATCTATGTGTCTAATATTCAGAGTGATGGTGCTTTAGGTAGGGTCAAGAATCTAGGCGATAAAGTAAACACCAGAAAAGATGACCTATATCCTAAACTAGTAGGCGAAAACACCCTCTTCTTTGCATCCGACGGACGAAAAGGCCTAGGCGGTCTTGATATGTACATGGTGCAGGTAAACAGTGATAACGTCGGCCTGGCCATTAATTTGGGAAGAACCCTGAATAGCGAGGAAGATGATTTTGCAATTCGTTTTATGCCTAAAAAAGGGGTGGCCTATGTGATTTCAAATCGGCGTAAGGAGAAGGACGCCTTACATCAAGTTGCCTTTTCATATAATCATCTGAATGATGATATTTCTGAGGAAAAAACGGTGTACAACGTTTTGGAAGTCCTAAATAAGGATCTAAGTATTGATTATTCCTCATCGGTCTTTGAAGATGAGTGAGCTTTAGGAAAAAGATACCCAGTGCAAACCTTACTGTATTTTTTAAATGATATCCTGATTTCGTAGGGTAAAACAGGGGTAATGAGCCTTACTATGCTACTAATACTGTACATGATGATTTTAGGTAGATAAGTAGGTAGAAATACTTTCTAGGGATTGCAAAATAGACAAATAATAAATTTCAACAAAATGAGCTATAATACTACAATAACGCAAAAGTTACGCTTTCTGATGGTATTTTACATACTTTTTAGTGCAACTACCTCATTTGCACAAAACGAAAGTTCGGGCCTTAGTTCCAGAAGCGCCTATCATAATCAGTTGTTTTTCAACCGGTTTCTGATTAATCCAACGTTCTCCTTGGTGCGGGAAAATAAATCATACCTAAATATCTTGCATAGGAATCAATATGCCACCTTTGAAGATAATAGCCAAAACTACTTCTTGGGATTCAGTAACCGCCTGAATGAGAATACAGCCTTAGGGATTGGCGTATATAGCCAATGGGAAGGCGTAGTGCAGGAATTCGGTTTTAACGCCAATTATGCCACTGCCGTAAAGTTGGGGGCGAAAAGCAAATTGACCTTTGGCACCAATGTTTCCTATTACAATGAGGGTCTTGACAAAAACCGTATTATTACAAATGAGGATGATCCTGAGGTGCTCGAAGCAAACAAGGAGAGTAAAATTGCCATACAACCTGGTGTCACCCTATCCGTAGGAAGTTTTGATTTTGGATTGTACGCTGAAGATCTGTTTAAATTCAATCAAACCACCAATGAGTTCTTGACACAGTTGGATGATAAGAGCATAAAGGCTTCGTTGCAATATACCCATTCCTTTGGGGCTAATATGGGAATGTTCAAGAATGCCCGGTTAATGCCATTGATACAAGTTGGAAGAAATAAGGATAATTCTATGTCCTATCTTGGTTCCCTGCTCTTAGATCTCCCAAGCTATGGTTGGTTGCAGACTACATTGGATGATACCTATGGCCTTTCGATGGGCCTTGGTTTCAATCTTAGTAAGAAGATGTCTATTGGGTATTTAATGGAAAAAGATATTAAGCAACAAGATGCCGATCTTGGTTTCAATCACGAATTGTCATTGGCCTATACCTTTAAGGATGACAATGATTCCAATGGAGGAAATGTAGGTACTTCAGTGGATGAGAAGATAGATCGTATTGTTCGAAATTATGAAGAGCAGATTCTTGCACTTAAGGCTGAAAAAAAGGCGATAAACAAAGAGGATCCCGTTCAACCAGAAAGTGACGGGAATGCGGGCTCAAATAATCTAGCGTATCAAAACCGTCTTATTTTGGACGAACTTATTATAAGACAGGACTCGGTTGAACAGGCACGCAATAAAGAATTTGAAAAACGCTTTGAGACCGTAGTACGGGTATTGCGAAATGATCTGAAGCATAATATCGAGGCAAATATTAAGGAGTTTAGCAGTGCGGGCCACACGGTGCTGGTTACCAATGAACAAGGGACCGAGACCTCAGATCGTATGAATGAATTGGAACATAAGGATTATGTAAAGTTACCTATTAAGGTGTTGAACCAGTCCGATATTATCGGTGTAAAGACCGGGTACTACGTCATTGTCAATGTATATAAAAATAAAAGGTATTTGAATGCCTTTATGGATAACCTGAAGCATCAAGGACTGAATGCTAAACAATTCTATAACAAATCAAATGGACTACATTATGTCTATTTGGCTGATTATGATTATAAAAAGGACGCAGAAACGGCTATCGTTTCTAATCTTGAGGGTGAATATCGTGACGAAAAATGGATCATGCAGGTAGAGAATACGACCGCAACAGCTGCGAATTTATATGATGAATAGAGACGATACTTAGTTGCCTTAGACCATAATCAGTCGCAAAGACTGCAAGTTCCTAAGGTTAAAAGTGTTTCTACTTAAAAAAGTTTTCTGATTGGGTTGATAAAAGGAGGGGTATCCGGGGGGATAATCTTTTACCCCCTCCTTTTCATTGTTTTATGGCTTGACAAAACCCAAAATTAGTACAGGATAACGTACAATGTGCCATAATCTTTGCGATCCTCTTCAAGGGAAATCTTGAATATAGGGTTTTGCCCACTGTGCATTTGAACGAAAATACGTACAAAAAATCAGGGTGTATTTCAAAATTGGCTATCATTGTATAACAAATCAACCAGTATTAACCTCCAAATCCCCCCACGAAATGGAACCAAACCTACAGTACCCCAAAAGTATCGAACACGGTATAGTGCTTCATACAAGATTTCTTCAAAATCACCCGTCATTTAATAGTTTACGCTTGAGAGATAGTTATCCTACTTCTTCTCAACATCCGAGCTTTCTGTTTAAGAAAGCTTACAATCGCAAGATTTATTGCTAAGAAGTTTATTGGTTCGAAATGCTTTGAGGGATCCATTCGTAGTTCTCTCCTATAAATCCTACCAACAAATTTCCAAAGTGGTGTTTTTCCTAAATGATATCTAATCGTTAGGAAGAACCTGTGACTCTTGTTGTATGGTTTTAAAAAGCATAAACGGTTCTCGTAGTAGGCCTGTTCAATCGCGACCTGAATCTAGAAAACAGAAATTTATGTAATAAAAATACCCTACGTTATGAATTCAAACATCTTAAAGATCATTATCTTGGATAATGATCGACTGCTTCATGAAGGATATCGTTTTTATTTTGAAACCTACAGGGATTATTCCCTAGCAGGGCTTTATGAATCAGCAAAAGAGGCCCTAATGGAGTATAATGCCACCTTACCTGACATCGTTGTTTCAGAAACCGCATTGGGCGATACAAATGGTATCGATAGCATACAGGCATTTCGTAAAAAGGATCCTGATGTTAAGGTTATTATGATGAGTAACCAATCTGACTTTGAACTTGTAAAAATGGCGTTTAAAAAAGGGGCCAATGGGTTTCTTACCAAACCCTTGACCAACGATCGTCTGCATCATGCCTTAAACTCAATTAAATATGAAGGGGCGGCCATGAGTAATGATATTGTTCAAAAAGTTGTGTCAAATTTACAAGGAAAGTCATACCAATACTTTTCGGAGCGAGAGAACCAAATCATTGATTATCTATGTCGAGGGGCAACCTATAAGATTATCGCCGATAAATTATTCGTGACGACCAGTACCATCAACTTCCATATTCAGAATATTTACTTAAAACTCAATGTGAATTCAAAATCTGAGGCCTTGACAAAGCTCAAGCAGCTGTAATCAGGATTCTGAAGGTTGGTATCCCTATTATTTCAGAGGAAAAAAACGTAAAATGCTAGGAAAATATCAAAGACGGTACACCAAAGGAAATATGTTTAAGGCCTTAAGACTTTTCTAAGGGGTTACCTGGCATAGCACTTTTTTCCCAATCCACGATTCACGGAATGGTCAATAAAACAATAATACAAAACCATTCGAATAGATGTTCGCTAAGAAGATATTTATCCCTATTTCTCTTGACAGTTGTCAAAAATACATTATATTTGCGTAATCGATTGCATTAAATAGTAAACATAATGATAACCCACCAATTTAGATATGCGGCCAACCCCGTCGATGCCAGAAACTATGGAACTGAGGAATTACGAAAGGAATTTCTGATCCAGGACCTTTTTGTAAAAGACCAGATTCAACTTACGTACTCCATGTACGATCGTTATATTGTGGGTGGGATTATGCCTGTAAGTAAGGGCTTAATGCTCGAAACCATACCATACCTTAAGTCTGAGAACTTTTTGGATCGAAGGGAACTGGGGATCGTGAATGTGGGCGGAAAGGGCAACGTGACAGTAGATGGAACGACCTATGAATTGAACAAAAAGGAGGCCCTCTATGTGGGTAAAGGGATCCTAGAGGTGATCTTTGAAAGCGCTGGAGGCGAACAGCCCTTGTTCTATATCAATTCTGCCCCGGCCCACAAAAGTTTTCCTACTAAAAAAGTAAGTGGTGGTGATGCTGAGGTAATTCAGCTAGGGGATGAGAAATATGCTAACAAACGGGTGTTGAACAAGCTTATCGTGAATGGTATTGTTGAGACTTGTCAGTTGCAAATGGGCCTTACGGAGCTCTTGCCGGGTAATGTGTGGAATACAATGCCGGCACATACGCACAACAGACGTATGGAAGCCTATTTCTATTTTGATTTGGAAAAAGGTCAGACGATTTCCCACTTCATGGGGGAGCCACAACATACAAGACATATCTTTATGCAGAACAATCAAGCCGTTCTATCACCGGAATGGTCCATTCATTCTGGTTCGGGAACTTCCAATTATTCATTCGTTTGGGGCATGGCCGGTGAGAACCTGAATTATGGCGATATGGATGTTTGCCCCCCTAATGAATTAAGATGATTGCTTTAGAATGGAGAATTCATATGATTTAAATGGGATTAGAGCCCTGATGATTAGGGCTGCACATGGTTTGGGAATGTCCATTGAAGAGGAGTTGGCCCAGACAGAGGCAGCACTTGAGGTTACGGGGTCTACTAAAAGCAAAATAGAGTATGCCCTAGCTCATTATAAAAACATGGGAATTGAGGTTTCATGATATTTATTCGATATTACCGACGAAAAACGAGCTGCAAAATACGTGGAAAAAATCGTTGCCGAACGTGGTGAAATTGATATCTTGTCATCTAAAGGGAGTGACTTCGTAAATGGTCAAATCATCTATACGGACGGTGAAATATTGGACGCTATAGAAAACCGGCTAATTAAAAATAAGGAAATCAGTATGGCTAAAACCGGCACATTTATACATGATGATTTTTTGTTGGAAAACAAATATGCCCAAGAATTGTATCATGGTTATGCAAAGAAACAACCCATAATCGACTATCATAATCATTTGCCACCCCAAGAGATTGCCGAGGATAAGGTTTTTGGTAACATGACCAAGATCTGGATCAATGGTGATCATTACAAATGGCGCGCCATGCGAACTTTGGGTGTCAATGAAAGATTCATTACCGGTGAAAGTTCGGATAAGGAAAAATTTATGCATTGGGCCAAAACGGTGCCTTATACGATGCGTAATCCGTTATACCACTGGACACATTTGGAATTGGCCCGGTATTTTGATATATATGATTTATTGGATGAAAAATCGGCTGAAAATATATATCAAGAAACATCGGAAAAATTAAGTTCTCCGGATTATAGTTGCCAAAATTTACTGCGTAGGGTTCACGCCGAGGTTGTCTGTACCACGGAAGACCCCATAGATAGTTTGGAATACCATAAAACATTGGCGAAAAGTGACTTTGATGTCAAGGTCAGTACGGCCTTTAGACCAGATAAGGCCATTCTCATTTCAAACAAGGGTTATAATGATTATGTCGATGCCCTGGGGAAAGCTGCAAATCAAGAAATCAATACGTTCAATGAACTCTGTGATGCCCTTGAAAATAGAATAGCCTATTTTCACCAAAATGGATGCACACTTTGCGACCATGGGTTAGACCGGATATGTTTTGAGCCCTATACGGAATTGGAAGTTCAGGCCATATTTTTAAAGAGAAGAAACGGCCAGGACCTTACCCAAGAGGAAGCGTCAAAATTTCAAAGCGCGATTTTACTTTTCTTATCTGAGACCTATCATGAATATGGTTGGGTGCAACAGTTACATTTAGGGGCCTTAAGAAACAACAATGCCCGTATGCATAGCCTTCTGGGACCTGACACGGGGTGGGATTCCATTGGGGATTATCCACAAGCACAACAATTATCGGCCTTTTTGAATGCCTTGGATCGTAAGGATAAATTGACGAAGACGATCATCTATAACCTGAATCCGGCCGATAATGAGGTGATGGCCAGTATGATCGGTAATTTCAATGATGGCAGCATAAAAGGAAAAGTGCAATTTGGTTCCGGATGGTGGTTTATGGACCAAAAAGATGGGATGACCAAACAAATGAACGCGCTTTCCAACATGGGACTCATCAGCTGTTTTATCGGTATGCTTACAGATTCCAGAAGTTTTCTGTCTTTTCCGCGCCATGAATATTTCAGGCGGGTGTTGTGCAATCTTTTTGGGGATGAAATTCAGCGCGGGGAACTACCTAATGATATAGCTTGGATAGGAAAACTGGTACAGGATATCTCCTATCAAAATGCAAAGGACTATTTTAATTTTTAAGAACACAATCCAACGATATAAACCGAAATGAAAAAATCAGAAACGATTAGGATATGAAAATCCTTGGGAGACTTATCATCTTATCCCTCCTAATGCTCATCCAAGCATGTGGGTCGGAAAATAAGAACAGGACCTTACGATTGGGACATGGCTTGGATGTAAGCCACTCCGTGCACAAGGCCATGTTGAAAATGGGGGAGGATCTATTTGAAAGATCCGGAGGTAAGCTGAAATTGGAGATTTATCCCAGTCAACAGTTGGGTACGGAACGCGAGTGTTTGGAGCTATTACAAATAGGCAGTTTGGATATGACCAAGGTTTCCGTAGGTGTCTTGGAGAATTTCGCCCCCAAAATGAAGGTATTGGGGCTGCCATTCCTCTTTCGGGATAGGGAACATTCCTTTAACGTGTTGGATGGTCCAATAGGACAGTCTTTATTGAATGAAGGCCAAAAATATTGGCTAAAGGGCCTTGGCTATTATGATGCCGGAAGCCGAAGTTTCTACACTATGAACAAACCCATCAACACACCGGAGGACCTTCAAGGACTTAAAATAAGGGTCATGGAAAGTGTCACTGCTGTACGGATGGTGCAGGAATTGGGTGGTTCGCCAACGCCCATTTCATGGGGAGAGCTTTATACCTCCTTACAACAAGGGGTGGTAGATGGGGCTGAGAACAATCCACCTAGTTTTTATCTTTCCAGGCATTATGAGGTTTGTAAATATTATTCACTTGATGAACATACGGTCTTACCGGATGTATTGCTCATGGGCACCTATATTTGGAATAAGCTTTCAAATCAAGAAAAGCAATGGCTTACCGAATCGGTCAAGGAATCGGTCAAATATCAAAGAAAACTTTGGGCAGAGGCCGAAGCTGAGGCCTTACGCGAAGTTGAAAAAGCCGGGGTCTCGATTATACGACCCGATAAGTCGCTTTTTGCGAAAAAGGTCTCCGGTATTTATGAAGATTATAAAGATGATAAGGACATCTACCCATTGATCCAGCAAATAAGAGAAACCAACTAATATGGCATTACGAAAACGAATCGATAAAATTCTGGGAAGAACCTTGGTGGTCATCATGTCCATTATGGTAATAAACGTACTCTGGCAGGTATTTACAAGATATGTTACAGGTGATCCAAGTTCATTTACCGATGAATTGGCCCGGTATCTCATGATATGGATAGGGATTTTGGGAGCGGCCTTCGTCGCAGGCAAGAATATGCATGTAGCCATAGATATTCTTCCTTCAAGAGCCTCCGCCAAAACACAGAGAAAATTAAAGATCATTGTAACGCTGCTCATCATCCTATTCGTAATTTTTGCTTTTGTCGTGGGCGGTTCCCGATTGGTATACATCTCCTATATTTTGGGACAACAATCCCCGGCACTGCAAATACCTTTGGCAGTGGTTTATTTAATTCTTCCAATCAGTGGTCTCTTGATCATTTATTACAAAGTATCGGATCTTTTAAACCTTAGGTCATGATGGAAAATATACCCATTTTAGTATTGGTCATAAGTTTTATATGCCTTTTGGCCATGGGTACCCCTGTTGCCTGGAGTATTGCTATTTCATCCCTATTGACCATGCTGGTAAGTATTCCCGCTATCCCAGCTTTTACCACGGTGTCACAACGAATGGCAACAGGACTCGATAGTTTTGCTTTGCTGGCCATACCCTTCTTTATACTCTCGGGGGAACTGATGAATAAGGGAGGTATAGCACATCGACTTATAGCCTTTGCCAAAACCTTAGTGGGTTCCCTTCCTGGGGGACTTGCACTGATTAATGTCATCGCTGCCATGCTCATGGGTGCTATTGCAGGATCGGCCATGGCTTCTGCTTCCGCTATGGGTAGTATTCTCGGCCCGGAAATGGAAAAAGAAGGGTATTCCCGAGAGTTTGGTGCTGCCGTAAATATTACCTCGGCCACGACCGGTTTGGTCATTCCACCGAGCAACGTTTTGATAGTGTATTCCTTGGCTAGCGGGGGCGCATCTATCGCAGCTTTGTTTTTGGCGGGTTATATCCCTGGTATTTTAACCGGTTTGTTTTTAATGATCGTGGCTTCGGTTTGGGCCAAAAAGAAAAAATACAAAATAGGAAAACGAAGTAGTTTAAAGGACATGTTCAAGACGTTCGTTGATGCGTTACCAAGTCTGCTTATGCTGGTGGTTGTTATCGGCGGTATTGTTACCGGTATCTTCACTGCAACGGAAGCCTCGGCAATAGCCGTTTTATATAGCTTGATCTTGGGCTTCGTTTATAAGGAGATTACTTTTGAAAAACTACCTCAGATTTTATTGGATTCAGCATCCACCACAGCTATAGTAATGTTATTAATCGGAGCATCAATGTGTATGTCGTGGGCACTCTCCTATGAGAATATTCCCCAAGAAATCAGTACAGGTTTGTTGAGTTTGAGCGAAAATAAGATTGTCATTTTATTGATTATCAATTTATTGCTTTTGTTCGTGGGTATTTTTATGGATATGACTCCGGCCGTTTTGATCTTTACACCGATATTTTTGCCCGTGGTAACAAAATTGGGCTTAGACCCGGTTCATTTTGGAATCATCATGGTGTTGAATCTTTGTATTGGACTGTGTACCCCTCCGGTAGGTTCGGTGCTCTTTGTGGGTGTGGGAATCGCCAAGACGACCATAGAGAAAGTATTCAAGCCCCTCTTGCCCTTGTTCATTGCGATGATCCTAGCCCTATTCTTGGTGACTTATATTCCACAACTAAGTTTGTGGTTACCAAGTTTATTCGATCTCTAACATTTATTATGAAATACTATAACCCATGCAACAATTAAATAGAACGAATACCGCTATATCGGAAACTCAACCCATAAAAGTCATTCAGTTTGGTGAAGGAAATTTTTTACGGGCTTTTGTTGAGCCGGCCTTTCAAAAATTGAACCAAGAAGTGGGTTTCAATGCGGGAATCGCCGTGGTACAGCCAATCGACAAGGGGATGGTCTCCATGCTAAATGATCAAGATGGTCTTTATACCCTTTTTACCAAAGGAATCAAGGATGGTAAGGAAGTAGAGGGCAAGGAACTTATTACCAATATTGTAAAGGGCGTAGATCCATATACGGATTTTGACCAATATTTGGAATTGGCGAAGGAGCAACACTTACAATTTATCATTTCGAACACCACGGAAGCAGGCATTGCCTATGTGGCAACCGATACTCCCGATATGAAACCTCCGAGTTCGTTTCCTGCCAAGCTAACGGTTTTGCTATATAAGCGTTATACCCATTTCAAGGGAGCCGTCGACAAAGGACTTACCCTGATTCCTTGTGAATTGATCAATTACAATTCAGACACCTTGCGAAAGATCATACTTGATTATATTGCCCAATGGAAGTTGGAGGACGGATTCAAGAACTGGCTTTTAAATGCCTGTACCTTTCATAACACCTTGGTCGATAGAATTGTCCCTGGATATCCCCGTGACCAGATAGAAACGTATAACGCCCAATTGGATTATAAGGACAATTTGATCGTCAGTGCCGAAACCTTCTTTTTGTGGGTTATTGAAGGAGACGAAACACTAAAGGAAAAGCTTCCTTTTCATAAAACGGACCTCGATGTCAAGATCGTAAAAGACATGCAACCGTTCCGCACAAGGAAGGTACGTATATTAAATGGGGCACATACCGCCATGGTACCCTTTTCCATCTTATATGGCAACAAAACAGTGAAGGAAAGTGTCGATGAAGGTTTTACCGGGCCATTCATTCGTACTTTGGTACAGGATGAGATAATACCGACCTTGGATATGGACCAAGCTGAATTGGAAGCATTTGCCAATGCAGTGTTCGACCGATTTAGAAATCCTTTTATCATACATCAATTAGCGAGTATTGCCTTAAACTCCATTTCAAAATTTAAGGTCAGGGTGTTACCCAGCCTTTTGGAGTTCGCTAAAATAAAGAAGCGTTTACCCTTGCACACGGTTTTTGCCTTTGCCTGTTTAATCCGTTTCTATAAGGGCAGTTACAAAGGACAGGAGTTACCCGTCAACGATGATGCTGAAATCGTCAACGAAATGCGGTTCATTTGGCAGTCCGATGATTATGATGAAATATCAAGGGCCGTGTTGTCTAAAAATGAATATTGGGGAGAAGACTTAACTCAAATAACAGGCCTTAAGGATCGAATTGCAAAGGCATTACGGAGTATAGATGAACAAGGAATAAAAGAAGGTTTTACTACATTTAAGAATACTAAATAGCGGTTTTATGCAAAAGTTGATAAGAATACAAAAGGAAGACAATGTTGCTGTGGCCCTTATAGATCTAGCAAAAGGGGATAGATTGCAATTTGAAGGTGAGGAGCTTGTTATCTTGACGCATACCAAGGCAAAACACAAAGTAACCTTGGTCGATTTACTGCCAGATGATACTATTTATATGTATGGCGTACTGGTAGGAAAAGCCGTAACCCCTATTAATAGAGGAGGGTTATTGACCACTGATAATGTAAAACACCAAGTAAATCCTGTAAAGGAAAAGACCGCAAGCGTTTCATGGACACCACCTTCCGTTGATAAATGGAAAGACCGGACTTTTATGGGATATCACCGACCCGATGGTCAAGTAGGTACGGCAAATGTGTGGTTGTTCTTTCCGTTGGTGTTTTGTGAAAATAGGAATATAGAGGTGCTCAAGGATATTTTCGAAAAAGAACTTTCCATAGGCAAGGTAAGCCAACAACAACAGCTACTCCGAAATCTTATCAGTGGAAATACAAGCCAGGTTAATGTAGAAAATGAGAACAATTCCACCCGAAGTTTGGAGAATATCGAGGTTAAATTCATAACCCATCAAGGGGGTTGTGGCGGAATTCGTCAAGATTCAGAAACCTTGGCTAAACTATTGGCGGGGTATGTAAAAAACCCGAATGTCGCCGGAGCTACCGTACTGAGTTTAGGTTGTCAAAATCTACAGGTCGATATCTTTAAAAAGGCGTTATCGAATATTGATGATAAGTTAGAGAAACCGGTTCTCATATATGAACAACAACAATTGGGTACCGTGGACCATATGTTGAACACCATCATTAAAGAATCTTTTGAGGCCATCAAGAAAGCGAATGAAATAGAACGTAAACCTGCACCGATCTCCAAGTTAAAAATGGGATTGGAGTGTGGGGGTTCTGATGGTTTTTCAGGAATATCGGCCAACCCTGCTTTGGGCTATGCATCCGATATTTTGGCAGCCTTGGGTGGGTCGCCTATTCTCTCCGAATTTCCTGAATTGTGTGGTGTTGAACAAGAGCTTGTCAATAGATGTGTACATGATGCAGATGGTCAACGATTTATGCAGTTAATGAAGGATTATGAAAAATCCGCAGAAAATGTCGGTTCTGGTTTTGATATGAATCCGTCCCCGGGGAATATTAAGGATGGTTTGATTACAGATGCGATGAAATCTGCTGGGGCGGCTAAAAAGGGAGGTACTTCACCTGTAGAAGCTGTATTGGACTATGCCGAGTATGTTACAAAACCAGGTCTTAATTTGTTATGTACGCCTGGCAATGATGTGGAAAGTACCACTGGTTTGGTGGGCTCTGGCGCAAATATTGTTTTATTTACCACGGGTTTGGGCACCCCTACAGGAAACCCGATAGCTCCTGTGTTAAAGGTTTCGAGCAATACGATTTTGGCAGAACGCATGCCTGATATTATCGATATTGATACCGGAGCTGTGATACGCGGGGAAAAGTCCATACCTGAAATGGGAGAAGAAATTATGGAGTATGTAATCAAGGTGGCAAGTGGTGAGGTTATATCCAAAGCAGACCAATTGGGTCAAGATGATTTTATTCCATGGAAACGCGGAGTTTCATTATAAAGTCTAATTCAATCTGGACGAGGATTTGCGTATTTTAAGACTTGGCGACAGCACCACTCGCTTTTCAATCTTTACGTTAGCGGCATCCATTTGTTCCAAAAAAACCTTAGCTGCAGTTTTTCCCATTAGCAAGGGTGATTGGTCTACCGAACTAATCGTCAGTTCCATAAACTGGGTAAAAGGCTCATTACTAAACCCTACCACACAAAAATCTTCTGGAATGCGTATACCATTATCTTTTAGATATTGTATGGCCCCCAATGCAGCAAGGTCACTAGCTGAGAATAGGGCATTGGGTGGATCGGCTAATTCCATTAATGTTTTGGCCGCTTCCCTGCCAGCATCGATATTACTTTCGAGCCCCAGCACATAGGAATCGTTAAAACCAATGCCGTTATCCAACAAGGCTTGCTTATATCCCTCAAACCTATTCTCATATATCTCCAAAGAGCGATCAACGGTAAAATGGGCAATTTTAGTACAGCCTTGCTCAATTAGATGTTGGGTTGCTTCATACGCCCCACTATAATCATTAAGGGTTACAGAACTAGCCCCCTTTATATCCTTTTTACGGTCAAAGAAAATCAAGGGGATGTTTTTTTTGAGAATCTGTTTAAAATGTTCCGTGCTTTTGGTTTGTCTTGCGATAGACATGATGATGCCATCCACTTGGGCGTTCAACAGATTTTGTATAATTACTATTTCCTTCTTCTCGTCCTCATGCGTTTGAGAAATAATAACATTGTATCCCATCGGATTCAGTTCTTCTTCAATTCCGCGGATTACGTTCGAAAAAAAATTTCTATTGACTATGGGGAGTACAACGCCGACATTCTTACTTTTGCCGCTCTTTAATGCCAACGCCAACTTATTCTGCTTGTAGTTCAATTGCGCTGCGACTTCTAGCACCATTTTCTTGGTGTCCTCACTAATTCTAGGATTGTCGTTGAGGGCTCTTGATACAGTCGCAGCGGTAATGTTCAGAACCTTCGCAATATCATAGATGGTGGTTTTTTTGCTCATTTATTCTTTTTCAATCAGAAAAAGGGATTTGTCCAATTTCAATGTTAATCGCGTTATCGATTACATAAACCTTTGTGAAGGTATAAAAGTAGTATAATTATAGGGAAAATTACTTTGGACTAGTGGAAATTCAGGTTGCTTTTGTAAGTATTCGAATCATAATAAATGGCCCCGAAAATTATCGAAGTCATGATGACACGCTTCAATGCCACGAATAATTCAGAAACTATGTTTCCTCAATTTATATCAGACCAGACCTGTAAATCCTAAAAATGCCAAGGACAAGAGTCCTGCGACCAATAGATTGATCGGAACCCCTTTCATGCCCTCGGGTATGTTGGCGAGCTCTAGATATTCCCGTATGCTGGCGAAAACAATCAGTGCCAAACCAAAACCAAGTGAATTTGAAAAGGCAAAGAATACCGCTTTCAGAAGACTACCGTTTTCAAGGCCCAAGGCTAAAATAGCTACCCCCAGTACGGCACAATTCGTAGTGATCAACGGGAGAAAGACTCCAAGTGCTTGGTATAAGGGGGGGCTTACTTTTTTAAGGATGATTTCGACCATTTGCACTAAGGCCGCGATAACCAATATAAAGGTAATGGTGCGCAAGTAATCCAAGCCGGCTGGCTGCAGAATATAAATATGTAATAAATAGGTCGCTGTAGTGGCAATGGTCATCACGAACATAACCGCTCCCGCCATACCGATAGAGGTCGATATTTTGTTCGAGACACCTAAAAAAGGACAAATCCCCAAGAATTGCGATAGCACAATATTATTGACGAATACAGCGGCGATGAGTATTACGATATAGTCCATTTTAAGCTGTTTTAGCGGTTAGTTTATTGAATAAAATCGCGAGATAAGACAAAGCTATAAACGCCCCTGGAGGCAAGATGAACAGGATAAAGGTATTGGCGTCCTCGGGAACGAATTTAAAATCGAAGATACTTCCGTTACCCAAGATTTCACGTACAGCACCCAATACGGTCAATGCAATTACAAATCCAATACCCATACCAAGGGCATCCAAAACCGAGGATTTCAGATTGTTTTTTGAAGCAAAGGCCTCGGCCCTTCCCAAAATCAAACAGTTGACCACGATCAAGGGGATAAATATGCCCAATTGCTCATATAGAAACGGGATAAAGGCTTCCAGGACCATTTCTACGATGGTCACAAAGGATGCGATAATGATGATGAAGGCCGGGATCCTTACCTTGCTGGGTATTTGGGATTTAACCAAGGATACCACGGTGTTCGACATCAGCAATACGAACAAGGTGGCTACTCCCATGCCAAATCCGTTAAAAGCGGATGAGGTAACGCCTAAGGTGGGGCACATACCCAAAAGCATCACAAAGACCGGATTTTCCTTTACGATACCTTTTAAGAAATTTTCCTTTTGATTTATGGTTTTGGACATTGTTCCTACTGATTGGCTTTGGTTAAAGAATCCTTTATTTTTATATATTCGTCATAAGCACTTTGCGCGGCTTCAGTAAAGGCCCTTGTGCTGATCGTGGCACCGGTCAAGGCATCCACATCACCACCGTCCTTGCCCACTTTCAAATCGAAATTAGAAGGGTTTTTGTCCTTGAATTGCCCCAAGAACTTTTCCTCTTTCATTTTCGTTCCCAAACCAGGGGTTTCCTTTTGTTCCAACACGACGATATCCTGCATGGATCCATCAGGTTTAAAACCGACCATGATCTTTACCAATCCACTAAAACCTTTTTCGGAGGACCCGATTACGGCTGCCCCAACGAATTCAAGGCCTTGAAAAGCGGGGTAAATTTCCATACTGTCTTTGGCAACCTCTGATTTTATTCGGACCACTTGGGCGACTAGGTCATTGTCAAATGCGGGCAACACCAATTTAAGGGCATTGACCTTTTTTGCTAATTTCGCCCGGGCCTTGGGTTCTAAGGTGAGGTCATTGACAAACCCCAATGAGAATCCGGCTACAACGGTTATCACGATAAGCGCTAGGGCCATGTTCAAAAATGTTGATTTCTTGTTACTCATAGCTATATCATTTTGGCTTTGATCTTAGCACCGAACCTACGTGGTTTAAAATACCTGTTGATCAAGGGAACAAAGGCGTTCATAATCAATATGGCAAATGAGATTCCTTCAGGATAGGCCCCGAACAAACGAATTACAACGGTTATGACTCCGATACCGATGGCAAAAATCACCATTCCCTTTTTTGTCACGGGACTAGTGACCAGATCGGTCGCCATATAAAATGCGCCGAGGATAGCCCCGCCGGATAATAGATGAATTACCGGATTCGCGTAGTGTTCTGGGTCTACGAACCAGAAAATACCTGTCATGACCCCAATAGTGAGCAATACCATCACAGGAATATGCCAAGAGATTATTTTTCGGAAAATAAGGTACAGGCCTCCAAGTAGCAAGGCGATTGCCGACATTTCACCAATAGATCCCCCTGTAATCCCTAAAAGCATATTGACACTCGAAGGAATCTTGGCGCTTATTTCAGTCATTGTTTCACCAAATTGTAAGCCATCCTTGATTATCCCCAACGTAGTTGCCCCGGATACGGCGTCAGCAATGGATGTGTTGTTTTCCACCGCAGTGGGCCATAATGTCATTTGTACAGGAAAGCAGACTAATAGGAACACCCGACCTACCAACGCCGGGTTGAACACGTTGAACCCGAGACCGCCGAAAGAGAGCTTTGCGATTCCGATAGCAACCAAACTACCAACGATGATCATCCATATTGGGAGTCCAGCGGGGATGTTGAATGCCAGTAGAATACCGGTTAGAAGAGCGGATCCATCCGTAATCGTAACCTCGGTCTTCATGAGATATTTTTGAATCAGATACTCAAATAATAAACATGAAAAAATGGTGACGGAGATAGCTATCAAAGCATTAAAGCCAAATACATATAGGGAGACCAAAAATGCAGGTATCAGTGCGATGACCACATCATACATTATTCTTTTGGAAGTTCTATCGGAATGTACGTGGGGAGAGGCGGAGATAACAATTGCGGGGCTATCCATACTTAATTTTTAGAAGATGCTAATTTTTTAGTAATATTTTTTCCAAATCGGATATAGTCCAATAATGGGCGGTGGGAAGGGCAAACATAACTGCAGGAACCACATTCGATACAGGTCATGATATCCTCTTGGGCCGCTTTTTCATACATCCCTTTTTCAGTAAGATTCATTAAAAGATGGGGTTCCAGTCCCATGGGACAAACGTTGACACACTCGCCACAACGAATGCAATTCTTAGGTTCACCCCTGCTGGCTTCATCCTCATTTATTATTAGGATACCTGATGTGCCTTTGGTGACCGGGACGTCTGTATTCTTAATGGCCTTACCCATCATAGGACCGCCATTTACTATTTTCCGTGTACCTTCTGGCATACCACCTACTTCCTCGATCAAGTCATTGATGGGAGTGCCTATTTTTACCCAAAAATTGGAGGGGTCCCCTAACTTCTTGCCAGTTACGGTAACAACACGTTCGATCAATGGTTGGTTATGCTGTATGGCTTGATAAATGGCAAAAATAGTACCGACATTATGTACGATCACCCCTACATCCAAGGGTAAACCATTTTTTGGGACTTCCCTTTTCAAAATAGCCCTTATCAATTGCTTTTCCCCACCTTGTGGATATTTTACCTGCAGGGCAGCGACTTGGATTTCCTTTTCGTCAACCGTTAAGCGTTTAAAGAGTTCAACGGCATCCCTCTTGTTGTTTTCAATTCCGATAACAGCTTTTTTTACATGAAGGGCGCTCATCAGGATTTTTATTCCCACTATGATTTCTTCCGCCTTTTCGAGCATCAATCTATGGTCCGCTGTTAAATAAGGTTCGCATTCAACCCCGTTTATAATCAGACAATCGATTTTTATACCCTCCTTGACATTCAGTTTTACATGGGAAGGAAAGGTCGCCCCACCCAATCCAACGATTCCGAAATCTGAAATACGTTTTATGATTTCAACGGGTTCAAGGCTTATCTCTTTTTTTAGGGGATATTCGATTTCCTGAAAATTGGACTCATTTTTATCATCAGTACGAATAACGATGCATTGTTTTTTATAGCCGCTACTATCGATGATCATATCCAATTTCGTGACGGTTCCGGCTACTGGGGAATGGATGTTGGAAGAGACAAATCCGCCTGATTTGGCAATTACCTGTCCTATTTCAACCTTATCTTTTCGATCTACAACAATTTCGGCAGGGATACCGATATGTTGTGCAATGGGTACATAAACGACCTTGGGCACCGGTAATCGTTTGATTTTTTTTGATGAGGTCAGTTTATTTTCTGGGGGATGTATACCTCCCTTTGGGAATGTTCTAAGCATCTTTTACAAGATTTACCGATGTAACTTCACCTGATGGGTCAGCTTCTACTTTTTTGACTTTTGGTGGCGGAAAATTGGTTTCGATGATGGCATGGGTAGGGCATACAGGAACACATTTTCTACACAAAGTGCAGTACTCGGGATCGATATAAGCCAAGTTATTTACCATGGTGATGGCGTCTTTTGGACAAACATCCTCACATTTTGCACATCCTATACACGCAACGGAACAGGCTTTTTTGGCAATACCTCCTTTTTCCTCGTTCAAACATCCCACGAAAACCTTCAGGTCCCTCTTGTTCTTTGGCCGCATTTCAATAATATCACGGGGACATGCATCGACGCACATGCCGCACGATGTACATTTGTCGGCGATAACGACGGGTAGACCCGTGGTCTCATCCATAAACATGGCATCGAACTTACATGCTATAACACAATCCCCATCGCCTAGACAGCCATATTGGCAATCGGTTTCCCCACTATAGATCATGGCAGAGATCGCACAAGATTTTGGTCCTTGGTACTCGGTCGTCTTCGGCCGTACCTCGCAAGATCCCTGGCATCGTACCACCGCGACTGTTGGGTCTTTTTCGGCCACTTCCTTTCCTAAGACCTCTGCAACCATTTTCATCACCTCATTGCCGCCTACTGGGCAAAATAAATCCGAGATATCATCGGAGGTCACCAATTTTTCTGCAAAGGATTTACATCCTGGGGAACCACATCCGGCACAATTCGCCGCAGGCAATAGTTCTTCCACCTTCGCTATCAAAGGATCCTCATAAACATAGAATTTTTTAGAGACCACATAAAGCACCAAGGCTGTTACGGCACCTAAGGAAACCAGCAAGAGAACACTATTTAATATGGATTCGTTCATTATCGTCTAAATTTTTACAATGGTAATTTTAAAGGTTTTTTTAAAGACATTCCGCAAAGTGTAGAGTAACATGTAATACGGTATCAATACCACAAGGGATAGTAGACCTGCCATCCATTCGACCAGGAATGCTGAAGCGACGAATAAAGTAAGGACCATGAGTAGAAAGGGAAAAAGATAGGCCCAGAAAACGGCCTTTAACCCCAATCCTTTTTTTAAGACCACGTTTACCTGTTCATTCATCGCAAAGGATTCATCGGGATAGGATATTTCCACTTCTTTTGATCCTGAATCGGAAACACCACAACTGCCCTTGGCACGACAGGATTCGCAATGTACATTCTCATCCAAGGAGACAATGAGTGAATTTCCATTCTTTCTGGAAACCACCCCGGAGTGGATATATGCCTCTTCGCTTGTTAACTTCGAATCCATTGAAAATGGTTTTTTGTCCTTTTTTATCGAGGGTATAAAATTAAGATGATCGGTTTGGCTATTTTATGACTTATGTCAGGATTTGGATAGGGGTCTACCTGTTTGTGGCTAATCTGAACCATCTAGTAGCTGTTTATCCCTTAAATCCATCTCTATAAATGGCTAAAATTTCATGACCATGGTCATACTATCTGTTTCGGCATTAATCTTCTCTATTTTTTAGTGCCTATCTAGTTTCGTATTTTTCCATAACTCAAATTCCTTGCTCATTTTTTCATCGATAAGCGGATAGAGTCCGATTATCGATTGTCCATCTTTTACCTTTTCCATAACGAATTCCTCGAACAAGGTCATCTGAAGACATTCGTCCGCCACTTCATCGGCTATGTGCGCTGGTATGACCATGACCCCGTCATCATCACCCACTAGCATATCCCCAGGGAAAACAGCCACATCACCGCATCCAATGGGTTCGTTGATTGAAATCGCTTGATGCAAGGTTAAATTCGTAGGTGCAGAAGGGCGATTGTGATAGGATGGCAGGGCTAATTCCGCAATTTCTGCCGAATCCCGAAAGCCACCATCGGTGACAATGCCTGCAGCGCCTCTCACCATTAATCGCGTGGCCAAAATGGAACCGGCCGATGCCGCTCGGGCATCTTTTCGACTATCGATGACCATAATGGCCCCTTTGGGACATTCCTCTACAGCAACCCTTTGAAGATGTTTGGGGTCCTTGAATACCTCTATGGGATTCAGATCTTCCCTAGCGGGAATATATCTAAGGGTATACGCCTCACCAACCATTGTGGGTTTGTTCAATTTCAAGGGTTTGACATCTTGTATGAATTGATGCTTCAATCCTCTTTTGAATAAGCAAGTGGCAATGGTTGCCGTACTTACTTTCCTAAGTTTGTCCTTTGTAGTATTTGCTGATGGTATCATGATTTACCCAGTTTTAATGTATTATTCAGCTAATTGCCAAGCTTCCCTTAAAAATCTTAAATCTTTCTTCATTTGACCGAAAATCGCATTTTTGTCCATGGTTATTTTTGAGGCACCCTGCTCTGCACCACCAAGGTCGTATTCTAAATGAAGGGAAACAGGAACATTGATCTTGTATTTTTTGAGTAATGAAAAATAGCGATTGAAATCTACCATTCCTTCTCCTAAGGGTGTGTTGATGGGTTCCCATTTTCCATTGACCACGCCCCATTTAAAGTCTTTTATGACGATAGATTTTATATACGGTTGAATCTGTCTTAAACCCAATTCCCAACTGCTACCACCTTCTACCACGGCATGCCTTATATCATATTGAGCACCCATATGTTCATTTTTTGTGGCCCTTAGGATGGGGAGTAAATCCCAAATAGGCGCCCCCACATGGTTGCCTGCATGATTTTGATAGCACCCTATCAATCCTTGTGTTTTGTTGAGTATTTCCAAGTCTTTGAATTGTTGTGCGTATTTGGATTGACTTTCGTCAATCGACCTGTCTTCAGGATAGGTTAGCCATCCCGTTCGGTAATACTTCAATCCTTGTTGACTGGCCATTTCCAATACAGTTCTACTTGTTTGATCATCGGCATCAGTTACATTGGTAGTCATCATTTGTGGTCGCAGTCCGAATTTCCTCATCGCTTCGACAGCTTTCGGCAAATCTTCAGTAACCCGTTCAGGTAAAACATGGCCTTCAGGCCTTACGGTAAGATCGAGACCATCAAAACCCATTTCTGCAGTAGCTTCCGACATCCCATTATAATCCAAAAATTGTAGATGTTTGGAAAACAAATGCACTTGTAGATTTTCATTGGTATTACCATTATCTGATAAAAAGGCACTTTTTATACCCTGATAGGGAAAAATCAGTGCAGAACCTGCTAACGTTGATTGTTTGATGAAGTTTCTTCTGGTACGTTTCATTCATATAATTTTAAGGTTTCCGACTATGTTGCACAGCTTGAGTTGGTTTTTTGATGTTTTTTCATTTCAATAGTAAATAGAATTAAGAAGTGTCTATTTCGTATTTCAATGTAAATAATTTGTGGGGTCCACAAATATACATATATTTGGTAAACCAAACTGGTTAACCAGTTTAAAATTTGTAGTTCCACCTTAAAAATTTGATCGATCATGAGGAAATTGGTAACTGTACTTTGCTTGTTATTTATTTTAAGCGCCTGTGGAGATAAAACCAATCGAAATATTAGAATGGTAAGCACGCCTGAAGAATTGGAAGAAGCTTTGAAAAGTGTAGAGGCTGGTGACGATATTGTGTTGACCAATGGTGTATGGAACGATGTTCAGATAAGATTTGTAGGTTACGGAACTGAGAAGCAGCCCATTGCACTAAAAGCAGAAACTGCTGGAAAAGTGATTATTGGAGGGAATTCTGATTTGAAACTTGGAGGTGACTATTTACAAGTGAGTGGATTGTACTTCACGAATGGCTCATCTCCGTCCGAATCGGTTATTGAGTTTGCAATCAACCAGGATACCGTCGCTAACCATTCCCAGATCACCAACTGTGTGATTGTCGATTACAATAAAGCCCAAAGAAACCAGACGGATCTCTGGGTACTATTCAAGGGGCGACATAATGAGCTTGATCATTGTTACATCGCGGGCAAGTCCAATAGAGGGCCTACTGTGAGGGTTGATCTGGCAGGAAATAAAAGCATAAAAAATCACCATAAAATCACTAATAACTATTTTGGACCAAGGCCTCCCAAAGGCGGGCCTAGTGCCGAGACCATACAACTCGGTAATAGTTTTACCTCCATGGCTCCCAGCTATACCCTAGTAGCAAATAATTTTTTTGAGCGATGTAATGGAGAAGTAGAAGTTATTTCAAGTAAAACCAATTTCAATGAGTTCAGGAATAATGTTTTTTACAAGAGTGAAGGATCATTGGTAACAAGACACGGAAACTATTGCATCATAGATGGCAATTATTTTATCGGAGACACGAATTCTGAACAAATTGGTGGTGTGCGATTGATCGGTACGGGTCATTGGGTAACCAACAACTATTTTTATAACCTAAAAGGAAAGACGTTCAGAAGTCCCCTTGCCGTCATGAACGGTATTCCAAAATCACCCCTTAATAGGTATATTCAGGTTACGGATGTTGTCGTGGCCTACAACTCTTGGGTTAATTGCAATTCGCCTTGGCAATTTGGAGTGGGGTCCAATGTCGATCAAAAAGATATACTACCGGCTTCTGAAATTAGATCAGAAAGACCCATTCGTACTATTGTAGCGAATAATCTTATTTACAGCGCACAAGGTGATAAGCAACCCGTAGTTGCTTATGATTCCGTGGATGGAATCGATTTTGAAGGTAATGTCATCAATAATCAAGGTCTGCCTTTTGAATATGATTCCAGGTTTAAGCAGGAAGATTTTTCACTTACGGAATTGGAGAAAAATATTTTTGTTCCATCGAATGAGCTGTCAGATGTTCAACTATATAATGGTTTCGAGTTTGACCAAATTACAAAAGACTTGTTCGGCAATTCACGGGCTAAGAATAATAGGGTGGGGGCTATCGCGGGTGTACTAGTCGAAAAGCCAAATCTTATGGACATGTCCAAATACGGCCCAGATTGGTATCCCTTGAAATCAACTGAAGAAATTAGTGCTAAAACCCATCCCGTAGGATCGATTGCCGAATTGGAAACTGCGGTTCAAGGGGCAAAAAGCGGCGATACCATTATCCTGACAGGGGATCTTTATGAGCTGAAAACCTCATTAAAGATCGATAAGATGCTAACCATAAAGTCTGGTAACGTTAACAAAAAAATGAAGATCCATTACAATGGCGCTCCAAAAACCCCTGCCTTTGAAATGAACCCCAAAGGGCAACTTACCCTTATAGGCGTTGACCTGAAAGGGACAAATAGCCAATATGCATTTGCAAGTTTGCAAAGGAATATGTCAAGTCTATACAATTTGAGTGTTACGGATTGTGAGATATCGGATTTCGATTATGTGCTGAAAGCGTACAAATATTCTTTTTCCGAGTATATTAAATTCCAATCAACCCTTATTAAGAATTGCACAAATGGATTAGAGTTGTCTGAAGAGTCCGATGATCGTGGCGAATACAATGCAGAAAACATATTTGTTGATAACTGCTGGTTCGAAAACATCGATAAAAATGTAATAGATTATTATAGAGGAGGGTATGATGAGTCTACGGTGGGAGGCAATTTAGTAGTGACCAACAGTACCTTTACAAAGTGTGGCGCTAAGGAAGCGGATGGAATTTTGCTCAACACCTACGGCATCATCAATGTAGACCTTTCAGGAAACAAATTTATTGACAATAAAACGGAACTTGTAGCGCGACTATGGGGAGCGAAGAATAATTCACATTCCGGTAATGTCATAAAAAACTCAGGGGAGTTGCTAGTTGAAGAGAATCTTCCGCTTAAGTTAATGTACTAGAGATTATGCCAAAAAAAGTAATAACATTTGGTGAAGTAATGATGCGTTTGTCCCCCCCGGGTTATGAGAAATTTTCACAGGCTTCTTCTTTCGAACTTGTTTATGGAGGTGGTGAGGCGAACGTAGCCATTTCATGCGCTTATTTGGGTATGAAAGCCGCCCACGTGACCCGTTTTCCTGATAATGCCCTTGGCAAGGCAGCCACACAATTTTTACGCAAGCATTGGCTAAGCACCGAACACGTTATTTATGGCGATGACATGATGGGCAAGTATTTTCTTGAAAAAGGTGCGGTGCATAGACCCAGTGAGGTAATTTACGAAAGGGAAGGGTCCTCTTTCTCCTTAATCGAGCCTTCAATGGTAAATTGGGAAGATGTGCTCAAAAACGCCGATTGGTTCCACTGGACAGGGATTACCCCTGCCATTTCGGAAGGTGCCTACCAATGTTGCCTAGATGCCATTAAAACAGCTAACAAATTGGGAATAACGGTTTCGGGAGACATTAATTCGCGCAGCAACATGTGGAAATATGGGAAAACGATGCAGGAGCTTATCCCCAGTTTGGTGCAACATTGCGATGTGGTAATTACCAGCAGCCGCGGTATTCGCGAAATGTTCGGGTTCGGTCAGGCGGAGGATAAATTCCCGTCTTTAGCCAAAAAGTTGATAGACCTTTTTCCCAATATCAATAAAGTGGTCAAAAAAACCAGAAGGCCCATAAGTGCTTCCCACCACCAAATACAAGGTAAAATGTGGAACGGTCATGACTATATTAAATCCGATATGCTGAACATTACCCATATTATAGACCGTGTGGGTACCGGAGATGCCTTTGCCGCTGGCCTCATTTATGGGCTATTGCATTATGATGATGAAAAGGCTTTGGAATTTGCCACCGCTGCCTGTGCCTTAAAACATACCGTTATAGGCGATGTAAACTTGGTGTCTTTGGACAATGTGCTGGATTTAATGGAAGGGGATACTTCCGGAGCAATAAGAAGGTAGTTTTTTAATGAACACCATACCGCACGTTCCATTTCAAAAAGAATTAAAAAAAACCAAATATAATGAGCTATAAAACCCTTACATCAGTAGTCCAATCTCTCTTAATGATTGGCCTTGCATTAGTCATAAACAGTTGCCTTGATAAAGCTAAGAAATCTAATAACGAAGATTCTAAAGCTACCATGTATCCAAGCGATGTACTTCCATTTATGGATGAATGGAATATTCTCTTGGGAGACGGTACACGTTCTGAGGACCTGGTACATTATGAAAAGAAAGATTTCTTTTATGTTGAAAACGACGGAAAAACCGATTGGGTGGTTTACAAAACCCCTAATTCTGGTGTTACCTCACGAACATCAAGCAATACAAGAACGGAATTAGGTCAAAAAGAACATTGGATTCCCGAAACTGGGGGTAAATTATCGGGTACGTTAAAAGTAATGCATGTTTCAACTTCTGGTGATGCACGAGTTGCTGCGTCATATTCGGTCGTAGTGGGGCAAATTCATAGTGATGAGGGGAATGAAAACGAACCTTTAAAAATCTTTTACAAAAAATTCCCAGGGCACACAAAAGGCTCTGTTTTTTGGAACTATGAAATTAACACCGAAGGTGATAATTCAAAAAGATGGGATTATTCAACAGCCGTTTGGGGAAATGATATGTCTGTAATTGGCGATAGTCCAAGTACGTATCCCGAAGAACCCAAAGATGGTATTGCATTGGGGGAGGAATTCACTTATGAAATAAATGTCTACCAAGGCATCATGTATCTCACTTTTACCAGCGAAGGTCATGAGACCAAAACATTCACAAAGAACTTATTGAAATCCGATTTTTCGAAGAAAGCGGATATTCCCCAACAAATTTTGACATTATACGCAGCAATTGGTCGTGACGGTGTTGAACGCGAAAATGCCTATGCAGGTGAAATTCAGTTTTTCAAACAAGGTGCGTATAATCAAACCAATGGCAAAAACCCAGAGGATAATATAGTTTGGAGTACGGGATCAGAAACTTATGACGGGGATATAGCCAAACAATATGCCAATGGAAGCTATACCGAAGTTTGGTTTAGAGAAGCGAGTGTAGGGGTTGGCACAATGCCAAGTACAGAGTAAGTGCTTTAAAAATAAATTGGAACCACAAGGGATATTAGGATGAAAATAAAGGATATAAAAGTTTTTGTTTGTTGCCCAGGCCGCAATTTTGTTACCGTCAAGGTTATAACGGAAGATGGTACGTATGGGTTGGGAGATGCCACGCTGAACGGCAGGGAAATGGCCGTCGTAGCCTATTTAGAGGAACATATAGTTCCGTGTCTTTTAGGAAGGGATGCCCATCAAATCGAGGATATTTGGCAGTATCTCTACAAAGGAGCTTATTGGCAAAATGGTGCTGTGAGTATGGCTGCTATTGGTGCTATAGACATGGCCCTTTGGGATATTAAGGGAAAGTTGGCCAATATGCCAGTATATCAACTACTCGGCGGAAAAAGTAGAAAAGGAGTTACGGTATATGGTCATGCCAATGGGGAAACCATAGAAGAAGTCTTGAATAATCTGGGCACATTTATTAAAGAGGGATACAAAGCGGTGCGCTTACAGTGTACCATTCCCAATACGAAGGGTACATACGGTACCATGGAAGGCAAAAAGAACTATTATGAATTACAGGGCAATAGGCCCTTACCACCGGAACAAGTGTGGTCGACCGACAGATACATGAATTTTATTCCCGAACTCTTTAAACAGGCACGAGAGAAATTTGGCTATGAAATAGCACTTTGCCACGATGTGCATAGTAGATTGACCCCTATCGAGGCATCACGGTTGTGCAAACTATTGGAACCCTACAAACTACTTTTTATAGAGGATGCCGTCACTACGGAAAATGCCGAAGGATATAAAGTCATTCGAGAACATACCGATACCCCTTTGGCTACAGGAGAAAAATTCAACACCCTTTGGGATGCCAAAGAGATGATACAAAACCAATGGATCGATTATGTGCGGACTGCGGTACCCCATGGTGGCGGATTAACCCCCCTAAAAAAATTAGCGGATTTTGCATCATTACATCATGTGCGCATGGCACCACACGGAGCACCCGACCTTTCGCCCGTCTGCGTAATGGCACATATGCATTTTAATCTTTGGGCCCCTAATTTCGGTGTTCAAGAATTTATTGGTTTCGGCACCCCTGAGCTGAACGAAGTGTTTCAATACAAAATTGAACTTAAGGAAGGGTTACTATATATGGATGACAAACCCGGATGGGGCATTGATTTCGTCGAGGAAGCAGCAAAGAAATACCCTTACAAGCGATCGTACCTTCCTGTAAACAGGTTAGAGGATGGCACCTTATGGAATTGGTAAACGCAATCAACAGATAAATAAAATATAGATAAATGGGCAAAAAGTTAAAAGTACTTATTTCGGGAACCGGGTTTGCCGGCCAGGGCCATGCGGTTGCGTTTCGAGCTGCAGGTTGTGAGGTAGTAGGTATTGTTGGGAGAACCCCAAGTGTCGTAAGCAAGGTGGCCAAGAAAATGGCTATTCCATACTCCGGAACAGATTGGCAACAAGCATTGAAGGAATGTCAACCCGATATTGTTTCAATCGCGACTCCTGGAGGCGCCCACTATGAGCCAATTAAACAGGCCATTGCATTTGGGTGTCACGTATTTAGCGATAAGCCTCTTACAGATACTGGAGCGTCTGCATTGGAGTTGTACGAACTTGCCAAAAAGAGAAAAGTAAAAACGGCGTATGCTTCCAGCTTTAGATATATGCCTCATATTCAACACGCTAAACAACTTGTTGCAGATGGTGCAATTGGCGAACCTGTGGAGGTGGAGTGTATCTCCCACTTCAACCTGGAGCGGGATATTCCCTTCGGCTGGTCGCACCGAAAGGAAGATGGTGGCGGTCGTTTGAACAATAATTTCACACACATGATTTCCATTGCAACATCGGTAATCGGTGAAAAAATCCTATCGATAATCGGGGAAGTACGGGACGATTTAGGTAAGGCACCCATCGTTGAAGGCGTACATAATTTCAAGACGAGAAGGGACTTTATTCCCGAAGATCTCAACGACCCTTCCCTTAAATGGGGGGAAAGCAATGTAGAGTGGTCCTATACCGTGTTGGCACAATTGCAAAGTGAATTTGCCACCAAACCGGTCTCCGTATTGTTCAAACATGGCGGACTGAACCCCAAATTTCAAGAGAACCATATTGTGTTTTACGGCACCAAGGGTGCGATTTTCATTGAAGGCCATTATGGCATGGGCCCGCTGTATTTATATGGCAAAAACAAAACCTGGGATGAGCTGCCAATACCTAAGGAAATAGCCGATAATCAACCTAAAATTGAAGGTGATACCGAGCGAAATTGGCATTATCTTGTTAGGGAATTTGTAAAAGATATTAAAGGAGAAAAAGTTGCTCCTTACCAATCCTTTAAGGAAGGTAGTCTGTATCAGCAACTCATTGACATCATCAGAAAGAATGATAACTGGACAGACGTTAGTCATCTTCAATAAAAAGGAAAATTATGTTCTATGACTATATCGTAATTGGAGTCTATTTTGTATTGATCCTTGCCATTGGGGTCATATTTTCACGAATGGCAAGTAAATCTACCAGTGATTATTTTCGGGGTGGTGGAAGAATGTTGTGGTGGATGGTAGGCTCAACCGCTTTTATGGCTCAATTTTCAGCCGTTACTTTCACTGGCGCAGCAGGTAAAGCCTTCAACGACGGTTTCGCCATTTGTGCTGTGTATATTGGAAATACTTTTGCTTTCTATTGTGGCTATTTGTTCTTCGCGCATCGATTTAGACAAATGCGGGTAGATACACCTACTGAAGCCATAAAAAGGCGATTTGGTCCTGAAAATGAGCTGTTTTTTTCTTGGGCCTTAATCGTATTTTCCTTCATAAATGCCGGTGTTTGGTTAAACGCGTTAGGCGTTTTTACCAGTGCGGTTTTTGATGCGGATATTTTTATAACCATTATAGGAATTGGCTTGACGGTAGTTTTTGTGTCGGTACTTTCAGGGGCTTGGGGGGTTGTCGCATCAGACTTTGTTCAAACTTTGGTGGTAGCGGTTGTTTCAGTAGCTACTGCGATAGTGGCATTGGTGCTGGTTGACGGTCCGGTTAATTTGGTTAAAAATTTTCCAGGTGGTTTTCTCGTAGGTCCGAATATGAACTACCCCTTGATATTAATCGGAACGTTCATCTTCTTTTTACCGAAACAGATCATCACCATGATGAATCTTCATGATTCATTTCGATTTCTCGGTGCAAAAGATAGTATCAACGCACGTAAAGCTGCAATACTAGCTATGATTCTTATGGGAGTGGGAACTATAATTTGGTTTATCCCCCCGTGGGCAGCGGCTACCCTATACCCTGATGCCGCAACAAATTATTCACAACTGGGCAACAAGGCAACAGATGCAGTATATCTATATTTTGCCCGTAATGCTATGCCCATAGGTACTGTTGGATTACTAATGGCGGGCCTCTTTGCTGCTTCCATGTCTTCTATGGACTCAGCACTGAATAAAAACGCTGGAATCTTTGTAAGAAGTATCTATCAACCTTTTCTTGCTAAGAGAAGTAGACAAAATAGTGACAAGAAATTGTTAAGGA
>NZ_JBATHS010000340.1:0-2325 GCF_049667165.1 Maribacter sp. | reverse complement strand
GGGTATATTTTTGTAGCGTCCAACGAGGGGCCCCCTACGCCGTCGAAACTCATTTGTAACCGGTCATTTTTTAGATGTGCCACGAGCTCCCCGGTTCTAAAAGTCCATGCCTCCCTACTTTTTCCTTCCTCTTTTGAATAGAGAATAAAAAACAAGAAGAAAATAGCATCTTAAAAACCGAAAAGATAGAGGTGAAAAACGTATCTAAAGGCACCATGAAACTTGTCCTAGACGGTAAAACTTATGTCTATGATAATATAGATTGGGAAAAGAGCCGTGTAAAATACGATGACGATATAAGTCTTTCCTTAGTTCAAGAAAGAATGCCCCAACTTAAATTTCGGTTTCCCGATGTGAAGGAATCCTTAACAGCACAAAACAACTTTAAACTGCCTGATATACATAGAGGGAAACTTCCCA
This sequence comes from Maribacter sp., assembly GCF_049667165.1. GTDB lineage: Bacteria > Bacteroidota > Bacteroidia > Flavobacteriales > Flavobacteriaceae > Maribacter_A. The sequence continues at coordinate 1,905 of NZ_JBATHS010000340.1, read as the reverse complement.
TCTCAATCAATTTCATTCTCTATTTAAAAGAGGAAGGAAAAAGCAGAGAGGCATGGACTTTTAGAACCGGGGAGCTCGAGGCACATCTAAAAAATGACCGGTTACAAATGAGCTTCGAAGGCGTAGGAGGCCCCTCGTTGGACGCTACAAAAATATACCCGATCAGCGGTAGCATAAACATACAACTATAACATTCCTAAATCAGTTTATAAGTGAAGGTCAAGAATACACATACAGCTATGGAAATACCAAGTAGAAGGGATTTTTTTATAAAATTGGCCATGGCATCCTTGGCGACTTCACTACCGCCGATGGTATTGGGATGTAGTGAAAAGGAAGCCCGTTTTAAGGGGAGTGGTGCTCTGCCCTATAAAATTTGGGAAGAGATTCTTCATGAGCTAAGAACCAGTCCGGATCATCTTAAAGGCCAGATGGAAAAGCTTATTGCGGAAGGCAATCCAAAGGCCATGTTTCATTTTGTAAGAGACCAGTTCTATTTAATGCCAATGACAGAAAAGGCCATAGGCAGCACCGATGCTTTGAAATGGGGTGTGGATTATGCCCTGCGCAGCGGCATGGCAACGGCCATGGAAAAAGCGGAATTGTTACAGGGCATGTATAACGAAGCGAATATTCCGGCCAAAATAGTTTGGGAACGTACAACCATTATTCCGGAGGATGTGCCAGCCTTCTTTTTTAGACCTACAGAAAGACCTTTTTCTCCCGATATTTCCGATCGAACCTTAAGGCAATGGGGGGCAGAAATGGGTATGGAAAACCTGGAATATCAACCTGATGTCACTTTTGAGGACGAAGTGGAACTGGCCAATGAATTAGGGGAGAAAATTTGGAAGACATTGAATTTGAAGGAGGACTATAAGTATCGTGGTTTTGATTTTAGATGGGACAATTCCAGAACGCCTACGGTTGAATTTCAATGGGAAGGGAATACCAGATATGCGCATCTTATTGATCCACAAGTACCTTATGGAAAATTGCGCAACGAGCAGAATAAAGTAAGCGAGGCGGCCCTTCCAAAGCCCAATGAAGAAAAGGTAACCATAAAGCTAACCTACCGGGATTCCATAAAGCCATTAGAGGAAAAAGAACTTATTGGTAACGAATGGTTGGCCAGTGACTTGGTGGGTAGACAAGTTGATGTTATGTTCTTAAACAATCTTACCCCACAAGAATTGCGAATAACCCCTATTGCGAACATTAGGACTTTTACACCGGCTCTTGGACTTCAGGCCATTGGAAAATCGGTAGATTATATGTCAGAACGCTCCATTTTGGCAAATCCGATCACCCTAGAGGGGAAACGTATTCATTTGGACAAGGGAAACAGTATAGCGACGCCACTTTTAGATAAATCGGACCCGAATCTTCAAAAGCAGGTAAAAACGATTGCGGCAACCGCAACAACCACCGGGTATCCAGGCGTAAAATTAAGTATCTCGCCAAAAGACGCCTCAGGGAATTTGGTAGAAGGCCTTTCGGCTGGTGACTTCACAATAGTTGAAGATGGCAAGCCTGTAAGGGCTGTGATGGAGACCAATCAACGAACACCGAAAATCCTGATCATGGCCGATGTTTCCATGAGCATGCCCACCGACTATAGAAATGAAGGAATGGTGCAGTTCATTAAGGAACTGAAAACTAATATCTTACGTCAATATCCAGCTGCGATAGTACAGTACTGGGAGACCCCTTCCGCACTCTATACTTGGCTTTTAAAAGGATCACAAACTGATAATGACCTTATCATTTTTGCTACCGATGGGGATAACAATGATGTTTTTGACCCTAAAAATGAGGACTTGTATAAAAGTGGCCCACCAGCCATAATACTAAATGTATACAATACTTCCAATGCCAGACGAACCGAGACATTCGATCATATGG
>NZ_JBATHS010000339.1:0-5517 GCF_049667165.1 Maribacter sp. | reverse complement strand
GCCGTCAGTATCCGGTAAATCGTTCGCAGGGTCGTCGATATCATCGTTCACGTCGAAGCCGTCGTTCACATCAGTGCCCTCATAGCCATCGTCAAGCCCGTCGCCATCCGTGTCCGTGCCCGTATAGGTCTGATCGGGGATGCCGTCGTAATTGAAGTCGTTGCCCTCGTTGTTGTCGGCGACAAGGTCATTGTCACTGTCAGTATCCAAATAATCAAGCTCGTCAGTGCCGTCCGTGTTCACGGGTGTAAGTCCAGCGGGATAGGCCGAGTTCACTCCGTCATTGGCTGCGTACGTCGCCGCGTCATCGTTGTTGGGGGCCACATAGCCCGAAGTGGTCTGTGCCTCGATGTTGTCGGGGATACCGTCGTTGTCACTGTCGATGTCCCTAAAATTGGGATATGCATCGGTATCAGAATTTATCGGGGTTAGTCCCTCTCCAGATCCCGGCGTATTCTCGTAATGGTCATCAAGGCCATTACCATCGCTATCCATACCACATGGTTCTTGAAACGCGTACGCTGTCTGTGCTTCCACATTGTCCAATATCCCATCGTTATCAGAATCCAAATCCCTGAAATCAGGGACTGTATCCCCATCGGTATCCAATGGCGTCAAACCCTCACATAGACATGCGGGTTCATATTCATCATCCAAACCATTATGATTTCCGTCTTCATCAGAGGGGGGAATAAATCCTGTTGTGGTCTGAGCCTCGACATTATCCAATATCCCATCATTATCCGAATCAATATCCAAATAATCGGGAATATGGTCCCCATCGGTATCAATAGGCACTAATCCGCCACAACTACCGGGTGTGGCTTCATAATGGTCATCCAAACCATTACCGTCACTATCCATACCACAGGACTCTATATAACCGAAAGAGGTTTGGGCCTCCACATTATCCAAGATACCGTCATTATCAGAATCCTTATCGCGATAATCAGGAATACCATCCCCATCGGTGTCCGTTGGAGAGGTCGATGGATTATCATCACCATCCATATTTTTATCTTCTATAGTGTCTATAATTCCATCGCCATCATCATCGATATCAACATTATCCATGACCCCATCACCATCCAAATCAGTTCCCGTCATTGGAATATCAAGATTAGTTGAGTTGGCGTAAGTAGTGTTCAAGCCAAAGGCAAGTAAACTAAAAACAATCAAAAATCTCAGACTTACATTAAAGTGTAATCCGAATTTGGGATATGTAAAATTTTCCATAAGTATCAGCAATTATTTACTAAATACCAAGGTCAAAAACAGGAAGCTATGCAAGAAGTGGGGCTTCTAGAATAAGTAATGCAAGATATACCTTAATTTTTGATGTACAAATAGAATGAAAATTATTCCGAACAAATTTCTGTTAACAACAAAATTCATCGACCAAGTGCAGCGTATGGGATAACCACCTACCTGTTTATCGATGATTAACAACGTTTTACATTTTTAAGAAAAATGTAAGGTCGGTCTAAGCGATTTCCCATCCTCTTCCATTTTCTATTAAAAAAAAACCCTTCATCCAGCGCAAGAACCAAAGCATTATAGCTTTATTTCAAGACCGAAAAGAAGCGCTTAAAAGGGTCATAATCCTTTATTTTCCATTATTTTTGCCGAAAATAAACGCATGGGTTTTAAGAAACAGATAGAACGACGACGCACCTTCGGGATCATTTCACATCCGGATGCAGGAAAGACAACCCTTACCGAAAAATTATTGCTTTTTGGTGGCGCAATCCAAGAGGCGGGTGCCGTAAAGAACAACAAAATCAAAAAAACAGCCACAAGCGACTTTATGGAGATCGAGCGACAGAGAGGAATTTCTGTGGCAACTTCTGTTTTGGCTTTTATTTATAAGGATAAAAAGATAAACATACTCGATACTCCCGGTCACAAGGATTTTGCAGAAGACACTTTTAGGACGCTTACCGCTGTGGACAGTGTTATTGTCGTCGTTGATGTGGCCAAAGGTGTGGAAGAGCAAACGGTTAAGCTCGTAGAGGTTTGCAGAATGCGGAATATTCCCATAATCGTGTTTATCAACAAACTCGATAGGGAAGGAAAAGATGCTTTTGACCTACTCGATGATCTGGAACAGAAATTGGGTCTATCGGTAACACCATTGAGTTTTCCTATTGGAATGGGCTATGACTTTAAAGGCATCTACAACATTTATGAAAAGAACATCAACCTTTTCAGTGGTGATAGCAAAAAGAATATAGAAGACACCATTGCCTTCGATGATATCGAAAGTCCGGAATTGGAAACTATTATCGGGGAAACTGCGGCACAGCAGTTAAGGGACAACCTTGAACTGGTTGAAGGTGTTTATTCCCCATTTAATAAAGAACGTTATTTAAAGGGGGATCAACAACCCGTATTCTTTGGTTCTGCCCTTAACAATTTTGGGGTTCGTGAACTGCTTGATTGTTTTATTGAAATAGCACCTTCACCCCGGCCAAAGATGGCCGAGGAACGCTTGGTATCACCCATTGAAAATGAGCTTTCGGGCTTCGTGTTCAAAATACACGCCAACATGGACCCCAAGCACCGTGACCGCTTGGCCTTTATCAAAATAGTATCAGGAACCTTTGAACGCAACAAACCTTATCTACACGTACGTCAAGGAAAGAACTTGAAATTCTCAAGCCCAAATGCATTCTTTGCCGAAAAGAAAGAAATCATCGACATATCGTATCCTGGGGATATCGTAGGTTTACATGACACAGGAAATTTTAAGATAGGGGATACCTTGACAGAAGGGGAAATCCTGCACTATAAGGGGATACCCAGTTTTTCTCCAGAGCATTTTCGTTATATCAACAATGCAGATCCGATGAAATCCAAACAATTAGGTAAGGGCATCGACCAACTTATGGACGAGGGAGTGGCTCAATTTTTCACCTTGGAATTGAACGGACGTAAAGTGATCGGTACTGTTGGCGCCCTTCAGTTCGAGGTTATCCAGTATCGCTTGGAACATGAGTATGGTGCCAAATGCAGCTATGAAAATTTTCCCGTTCATAAAGCGTGTTGGATAGATCCCCAAGACAGAAAGAACGACGAATACAAAGAATTCATTCGGGTTAAGCAAAAATTCTTGGCCAAGGACAAACGTGGCCAAATGGTCTTCTTGGCCGATTCACCCTTCTCGTTGCAAATGACCCAACAAAAATATCCTTCGGTAAAACTACATTTTACCTCGGAGTTCGAATGAAATTAGGTAAGGAGGTAAATAAGGAAATGGGTTAAGGTGAAAGGTCATTTTTTATCTTTTATCCTACTTTACCTCTTAAAAAACGGAACCCCTTGCAGATTGCAAGGGGTTCCGTTTTATTATGCCTCTCCTGTAGGTCCGAAATTAATCGGCACCGGAGGTTGTTCATAGTCCTTAATGGTTCCATGTGCCTTTTCAAATCGACTGACATTGTCACTCAATGCCTTTAGAAATTTTTTGGCATGTTGTGGCGTCAATACGATTCTACTCTTGACTTTGGCCTTTGGAGCCCCAGGCATCAAACTAATGAAGTCAACCACAAATTCAGAAACCGAATGATTAATGATCGCTAAATTTGCATATATGCCTTCAGCGGTTTTCTCATCCAACTCAATATTAATCTGTTTTTGTTTTTGCTCCTTATCACTCATCTTATCCTATTAAAATTTCATTGCTTCCTTTCGGGCCATAATCTCATCGTACTCTTCCTTAGAGCCGACAATGATATGCTCATAATCGCGCATTCCGGTACCAGCAGGTATTTTATGACCTACAATCACATTTTCCTTCAATCCTTCTAGCGTATCTATTTTGCCACTTACAGCGGCTTCGTTCAACACTTTGGTCGTTTCTTGGAAGGATGCTGCGGAAATAAACGATTTGGTCTGCAACGATGCCCGGGTAATTCCTTGTAAAATCGGTGTTGCCGTGGCTGCTACTGCATCCCTTGCCTCTACCAACGTTTTATCCGCTCTTTTCAGAATTGAATTTTCATCCCTTAGCTCACGGGCGGTAATGATCTGCCCAGCTTTAAGATTTTCCGATTCACCAGGTTCAATAATGACCTTTTTTCCAAAAATCTCATCGTTCTCAACGATAAAATCCGATTTATGAACCAATTGGTTCTCTAGGAAAATGGTATCTCCCGGATCTTCAATCCTTACTTTACGCATCATTTGACGAACGACAACCTCAAAATGCTTATCGTTGATCTTAACACCTTGAAGTCGATATACCTCTTGTACCTCATTCACCAAATACTGTTGTACGGCAGAAGGCCCTTTGATCGCCAATATATCCTCTGGCGTAATTGAACCATCGGACAACGGCATTCCGGCACGAACATAATCGTTCTCCTGTACCAAGATCTGATTGGACAACTTAACCAAGTATTTCTTGATTTCACCCAGTTTGGATTCTATAATGATCTCGCGGTTACCCCGTTTGATCTTACCGAATGATACGACACCGTCTATTTCGGTAACTACGGCCGGGTTAGATGGGTTTCTGGCTTCGAACAATTCGGTTACCCTTGGAAGACCTCCAGTAATATCACCTGCCTTGGCAGATTTACGTGGTATCTTGACCAAGATCTTACCTTCCTTGATCTTATCGCCGTCATCTACCATAAGGTGTGAACCAACGGGAAGGTTATAGGAACGCAATACCTCATCCTTATTGTTCATAATCAACAACGTAGGAATGAGTTTCTTGTTTCTTGATTCCGAAATCACTTTTTCCTGGAATCCTGTCTGTTCATCTATTTCTACCTGGTAGGTAACACCTTGCTCGATGTTCTCATAGGAAATCTTTCCAGGGAATTCAGATACAATCACACCATTGTAGGGATCCCACGAACAAATAATCTCATTACTCTTGATTTTCACCCCATTCTTGATGAATAATTGTGAACCGTAAGGAATATTATTGGTACTTAGGGTTATGCCCGTTTTGGCATCAACGATTTTGATTTCAGAGGTTCTGGAAATAACTATTTCCATGGCTTTACCGTCCGCATCTTCGCCCTTCACGGTCCTTAGATCCTCAATTTCGGCAATACCATCGAATTTGGCGGTTAGCTTATTCTCTTCAGAGATGTTTCCTGCAATACCCCCAACATGGAAGGTACGAAGCGTCAACTGTGTACCTGGTTCCCCAATGGACTGTGCGGCAACTACACCAACGGCCTCACCTCTTTGCACCATTTTATTGGTTGATAGGTTTCTTCCGTAGCATTTGGCACAAATACCTTTTTCGGCTTCACAGGTCAAGGCAGATCGCACTTCAACCTTTTCAATGGGAGATGCCTCTATCTTTTTGACATCGGCTTCCATGATTTGTTGTCCCGCCTTCAAGAGAATCTCATCGGTCAATGGATTGTGGACATCATGAAGGGAAACCCTTCCTAAAATCCGCTCCCCAAGCGTTTCAACGATTTCCTCGTTTTTCTTCAATGACTCAACCGCAATTCCCCGTAGTGTTTCACAATCTTCAGTATTGATAATCAC
>NZ_JBATHS010000338.1:0-36543 GCF_049667165.1 Maribacter sp. | reverse complement strand
CAACCAAGGGATGCATATACCTATCTAGAATACCGTTTTAAGGATAAAGACGGTAAAACGATATATTAGTACACCCACTTTCATAATCGTATTAAAAGAAGGGGGAAATTAAAATTAAAAGCGACTTCGGAAACGGAGTCGCTTTTTTTTTGCTTTGATATCCCCTAAATACTTTCTTTTGAAAAGCAAGATTTGCTATCTTAAACCCTTTATGTAGATTCTAAGGTTGAATATGAAAAATTGGACGACGTTATTTTTTTTAATTTCAATGCTTGTCTCGGGGTGCTCCAAGGAAAAAGTCGGAATCGACTTCGATAAGGAAATGGAGAATGTGCCGAAAATAACGGGGAAACCCTCTTACCTAGACTCCCCTTATGTAACCGCAGGCAACCGGGTCTATATGGTAGGCCATCAAAATGGGACCTTCCCAGAAATTGGGTGGCATATTAAAGGGGAAATGGGAGGCATTTGGGATCATCCCATCAAATTAATGGACGGATTCAAGGTATCCCTCGAAATTAACAACAAGGTGTTTCATTTGGATCGTGCCGATTCCTTTATCAATTATCCAATGGCCAACAAACATGTGTACCGCCTCTTGGATGAAAACTTAACTATTGATCGTTGGCAATTCGTACCTGATGATAGAGAAGGCCTTTTGGTTCAATTTGATATTGAAAATACAGGTAGTAGCACCTCACAATTTGAATTTAGATTTTTGGGGGGTTCGGATTTGAGACCTACTTGGCTTGGCGAGAAGACCGATATGGTCGATGGTGCGGATAAGGCAGAATTTTTAAGAGACTCGGATGTATGGTTAGTAAAGGATAAAGAAAATCCGTGGTTTGTGCTTTTTGGCGCAGATGAAAGGTCTACCTCCCAATCAGAGGTAGCGCATGGCTTTTCTGGTTTAGGAATTGCAACCCAATTAGCGTATTCGCTTTCCATTCCTGCAAAAGCGAAAAAAACCTTGAACTTTATTATTGCAGGCTCATACCAATCCCAGGAAGCCGCTTTGAAAACCTATGATGATATAAAGACCAACTCCTTAAAGTACCTTTCTGAAAAGAAATTACGCTACTCCCGACTTGCCCAACAATCCAAACTCACCATTCCAGATAAGGACATTGAGGAAGCCTTTGAATGGTTAAAATATAATTGTGATTGGCTCATTCGGACTGTACCAGAAATCGGCACCGGGATTACTGCCGGGTTGCCAGATTATCCCTGGTGGTTCGGAGTTGACAGCGAATATGCCCTGAAGGGATATATGGCCATAGGCCAAACCGATGTCGTTTACAAGACCATACGGCTCTTGGATAGCGTCTCTAACGCCCTAAACGGGAATGGTAAGATAATCCATGAAATGTCTACCAATGGTGCAGTTTTCAATGATGGAAATATCAACGAAACACCGCAATTTGCCTCATTGATATGGGAAGTATATCAATGGAACGGGGATAAGGAATTTTTAAGAAAATATTTTTCGACCGTTAAAAAAGGGCTTTCTTGGCTCATGGAAGAAAATGATAAAAATAAAAATCTCTTCCCTGACGGCTTTGGAATGATGGAAATACACGGACTTAATAGTGAAATGATCGATGTTGCCGCCTATACCCAGAGAGCCTTTACCGATGCATCCAAAATGGCCGCCGAACTGGATGATCCAGCGTTGTCCTCGAACTACAAAGAAATGGCCCACATCATTAAAGATCAGATAAATAGGGCATTCTGGTCTGAAGAATCTGGTTCCTATGCAGATTTTTTAGGGACCGACGAGCAGGCATTGCATTTAATAGAAGATGCCTTGGTGCGCGCTGACACCTTAAATAAACCATGGGCAGTAACGGAATTAAAACAAACAAAGCAAAAAATACTTGCTGCTCGGTCAGCGAAATCAAAACCTTTTGTACTTCACCATAATTGGGTGGTGAATACACCCATGGAGATGGGAATTGCAGATTCGGCCAAGGCCATAAAAGGCCTCGAAACAGCCGATAATTTCGTGAATCCCTTTGGTATGTTCGTAACCGGTATCGATAGGGACATATCGGCAGGATCAGATGATGGTTCGTTCAAAGGAAGCAAAATGTTCTCTTATACTGGGGCGGTAATGACCTTGCCCACAGGAGTACAAGCCATAGCCGAAAACAATTATGGCAGGCCGGACAAGGCCTTGAATTATATAAAACGAATGACACGGACTTTTAGCTATGCCCTGCCGGGAAGCATCTATGAAGTCTCCCCGGACTATGGAATGATGACCCAAGCATGGAATATATACGGCTATGCCATTCCTATTGTACACCAGTTTTTTGGAATACGGCCCGACGCCGTGAATAAAAAAGTGGTGGTCAAGCCCCAAATGCCAAGCAAGTGGAATTCAGCCTCTCTTGAAAATGTTGCCGTGGCAAATAACCTGATATCGATTTTTTATAAAAAAAAGGATAGCCTATTTACAATGGTCATAAAAAAAACCGAACCTGATTGGACAATTGAATTTGTATTGCCCCAAGGTGCCATTCCAGATCCAGGAAGTATAAAAGGAAACCTACGCACAATTACTTATGGAGAGCATATTGGATTTAGGACTGAAGACATGGAACTCCAAATACAGTGGAAACAATGAATGGAAACCAAAATCCTATGCAATAACCCTTATCTTCGTTTAATGCGGTCGTTAGTAAAATCTTATAGTATCACTGAAGCTACCAAAAAACTGGAGGGTTATTGTGCGTACCAGGAACGTTGCCATAAAGATGTGATTACAAAACTCAAGGAAATGCACATGATCCCTGAGGCAATAGATCAGATTGTGACCCATTTGATCCAAGCAGATTACCTGAATGAGGAACGATTTGCCCAAAGTTTTGCCCGAGGTAAGTTCAATATTAAAAAATGGGGTAGAATCAGAATAACCAACGAACTGAAACAACGTGGCATTACCAAGTACAACATCAAAACCGCACTTAAGGAAATAGATGATGGGCAGTATCTAAAAACCTTTGATATCTTGGCTGAAAAACGACTGAAAGCCATTAAAGAAACCAACCTTCAAAAAAGAAAAAGAAAACTTGCCGATTATCTGCTCTACCGTGGTTGGGAAAGCCATTTGGTGTATGAAAAGATTACTGAATTGATCAAATAACAAAAGTACGATTGCCTCAGTAATCGTCCTTTTGTTATTTTTTAATACCTTTTTATAAGTTAAAAGTAGCTCCTAAGCTAAACACAAATTGATTATGTAATTCTTCAGCTAAAGTTAAATCATCTGTTTTATATTTCGCAAAAGGCACTGACACTTCTGCAAATAAACCAAAACCGTCACTAAAGAAATAACGGGTACCTAAGTGACCCCCAAAGTTCTTTAAACCTAAGTTTAAACCAGGATAAACATCAACGTTACTTGGCAATTGCATTACACTCCCTAGGTTTGCATTAAACCGTGCTTTAAGATCAAATCTATTGTCAAAACTAGCATCAATAGACTCCTCAACACCCAGAACATATGATGATGTGGCACCTATTGAGAAATTCTCCCCTAATCCATAATCATAAGTAACTACGATTCCAGTTCCGTTTTCTTGAAAGTTGGCTCCGATTTGAAATTTTGAGTCATCTTTCCCTTCGTAGGCTTGGGCATTTACAAAAGAAACACCTAGAAGCATTGTTAAAACAACGAATACTTTTTTCATTTTAATATATATTTTAGTTAGTGTACGAATTTTTAGCTGGCAAATATATCCATTCTCATTTAATTGCTCTATGGATATTCATATTTGTTTTATGAACAGCCTGATCATTCTTCCAATCGATCCATTTTTGCCCTTTCATTTTTCGCATAAGCCCATCGTAATTACGCATCACAAGAACGTTGTAAAAAGCAGAAAACAGGTTTTTCGGATTTTTGGCGATCGAGCGTAAGCTCATAGAAAATCCGGGAGTCACATATCGCATATAATGCCAATACCCTTCAGGAATATAAAGGACCTCACCATGGTTCAAATGGGTCTTAAAGCCAATGGCATTTTTAAGGGCCGGCCATTTTTCGAAATCAGGGTTCGTAAAATCGATACTCTCGTGGGTAATCAAGGAGTGAGGCACCTTATAAAGATGTTTGCTCTCCGTTTGCGGGAATAGGATACATTCCTTCTTACCTTCAAAATGAAAATGGAATATGTTGGCCAAGTCAATATCAAAATGCATGAAAGTGAATGAATCCTGTCCACCAAAGAAAAGCATAGGCAAGGTTTTCATCAACCGTAATCCAAAATCGGGATAGGTAAAGTCCTTTTGCAATTCGGGTACTTCCTTTAAAACATTCCAAAGAAAGATGCGATATTTGGTAGGCTCTTTTTGAAGTAGGTCGATGTAATCGGTCATCTTCATCTTGGCGTGGGGTTCGTTAAACCCATCCTTATGATGCACGGGACGGTCGTCGTACAAAGGCACTTCCTTGTCCCCGGCAATTGATCGTATATAATCCAGGTTCCATTTAGAGTATGCAGGCCAATCCTCAATGAACCGTTCTATTACAACCGGTCTTTGGGGCTTAAAATACGTTTTGATAAAAGCCTCCTTGGTAATGGTCTTTACCCTTGGTATTTCGTTTAAGTTCAAGTTCAATGGAGTTATGTTATACAGTAAATTTATAAAACCCTTGCTAAAAAACTCCTTAAATACTTACTAATCGTCTAGAATCAATTCTTCAATTCTGCCTTTTGTCTCGCTTGTTCGTTACGCTCAATGGTATGCCCTGGTCTTGACCATTTTGGCTTTTCACCTAAAGATTCTAATCTAGAATCTTTAGCGTCAACAGTTTCTGGTTGATCGTGTTTGGTAAAAGGTTTTTGCGGATTTTAACCCAATACCCCAGCAATGGACCAATAAATCTTCTCAAAAAGTGTTACACAACAAATCTTCCATAAATACTAATGTGTAGGTTGGTAATTCTAAGATAGACTATTTTTTGAAGAAAGAATAAGAAAAATCCCTCTTGTTTGGAAGGTTTTTTAGAAACCAAAACTGCTCACTAACAAAGTAAAAGCGAGCAGATAAAATTTAAAGTAGAAAAGTAAGATTGTTATTTAAAACTATAACGCAAACCAAATAACACATTACTTGGTGGCATTGGTGTAAAGCCAGACTCAATATATGCAGCATCAAAAATATTACTTGCCATGATTGATAATTCAACTTGTTTCAATTTCATTACAATAGAAGCATCCCAAACGTTATACGTTTGTCCTGTGGTACGTTCTGCATATTTGTAAATGATATTTTGCCGCACGTTTTTTAATAATTGAGTACTGAATCGTGTTGTAAAATGATGTTTCAATGTGTTTAGAGAGTAACGCGATAATTCTTCGTTTTGGTCTAAAATATTATCATCTAAAAAAGCATAACCGATTGCAAAAGTTTGGTTGAAGTTATTCAGCTTGAAATTATAGGCGACATCAATTTCCATTCCTTTAGTATTAACTTTAGCGATGTTGGTTGCGGTAAAGGTTTCTTCATCTGTATTCGATCTGATATAATCAATAAGATTTTCCGAATCTCTATTAAAAACTGAAATACTTGCTCCAATTTTTGGACTGATATACTTAATTCCTAATTCTTGTGCAAAAGCTTCTTCGGGTTCCAAATCCGGATTTCCTGCACTTCCACCTCCGTTATAATATAAATCGGTATAGGTTGGAATTCTGTAAGTAAAACCAATGTTTCCATAAGCTTTTAGGTTGTTGGCAATATCAAATCCAATATCCAAACCAGGAAAAGCATTAAATTTAAAATCCGAAAAATAAGTCATGGCAACCCCAGGCGTAATATCTAAACGATCGTCAGCAAATTGAAATCTATGTTCTAAAAACAAGGTTGTCATAAAACGATTACGATGGCCTAAATTATTACTTCGTAAATACACTTTAGACATGTCGATTCCAAATCCTGTAATACCTAATGTAGAGGTGTAAGCCGCATTAGCTTCGGCCCCGATTTTATCTGAAATATGAAAATTTCTAAAAAAGTTAGGGTCATCCCGTTGTAGTAAAAACAAATCTTGATTCCGTTTCCAATACACACGCGGTTGAATTTTTAGTTTTTCAGACTTAAAAGTAGTTGTAAATGCAATTAAGCTATTTTGAGTTTCTTCATATTCATTAAAACCCCAACTAGTTGGCGTGTAAAAATTTTGAGCTCCGAATTTGCGTTCAAAAAACGTTGCGATCATCTCAATAGGTTGGTCTTTTTTATTGAATACGCTTTTTAGAAAAAAGTTGGAATTATTATAATCTGAATTATTTCTATAACCTTCAGAAGTCATTTTTCCAGCATGGAAAATATGTGTTGAATTCACTAATTCAGACCCAACGGTTAGAGAACCATTAAGCTGACCAAAAGAACCAGCTTCAAGATTTGCAGAAACAGAATTACTTAAATTAGATTTAGTGACAATATTAATTGCACCACTAAATGCATTCTGCCCAAAAACTCTAGCTGCAGGACCTTTTATAATTTCAATACGCTCAATAACTTCTAGTGGTAATGCCGCATTCATGGTGTGATGGCCTGTTTGTGCATCATCCATTTTAATACCATCAATTAACAAAAGTGTTTGGTCAAAACCACCTCCTCTAATAAATAAATCTGCCTGACTTCCTCCAGTACCACGTCTTCTAATGTCTACACCAGCAACTTGCTGTAATAAATCTGATATGGTAACGGCAGCACTATTTTTAATATCAGTTGCTGTAATAATATTTATGGTTCTGGAATTTTCTTTGAAGGGTAAATCAATTCGATTTGAAGTAACTACAACTTCACTTAAAGAATCGATTTTTATTATAGGTTCCTCTTGTTGCGCATTTAACTGAAATGCGCTAATTAGAAAAAATGTAAAAAGTAAGACTGTATATTTCATCTATTTGAGTATTGCACTGGTTGTTATTGCATCATTTAATTCAATTCTGCAAAAGTCGTAACTTTCCGGACGATTAAACTAGTCCAGTTTTAAAACAATGAATAGTCCGGTTAGTGCTATATTAAAACAACTTGTCACATTCGACAAAACGATTGTGCAACCTGTTTATATACAAGTAGCACAACAAGTTATAAATGCGATACAACGTGGCTACTTAGAAAAAGGTAGTAAGTTACCAGGAACAAGGGTTATAAGTCAGTTGTTAAACATTCATCGCAATACAGCTGTTGCTATTTACGAAGAATTGGCTTCACAAGGTTGGGTAGATATTATAGCTAACAAAGGGACTTTTGTTTTGGTGCCAGAGGAATCTACCGTAAAACTTAAAGCAACAGCCCAGCATATCCATCAGGCCTATACGTATCCAAAAGCGGTTGGTTTTCCGTTTCAACTGTCATTTCATTTGGCTTCAACAACAGAAGAAACTTATTCAAAATATATGCTAAGCGACGGTAAACCAGATTTACGTTTACATCCTGTGTACCAGTTTTCGAGATGGTATAGTGCAGCAATGAAACGAAAACCATTAATTAATAAATGGAATAGAACAAGTGCTTTAATTCCTTCAATTTTTAGTACACAACTTTGTAATTATTTAAACGCAACACGAGGATTTCATATAAAACCAAATAATGTAGTAAATACCCGTAGCACGGAAATGAGCCTGTATATAGTTTCACAATTATTAATTAAACAGGATGATTTGGTATTGGTTGGACAGTTGAGTAATTATGCTGCTAATATGATTTTTCAACAAGCTGGTGCAGCGATCAGAACGATTCCTGTAGATAGTGAAGGTTTAAATATAGAATATATAAAAAAGCATTTTGCAAAAGGAAGTATACGCTGTGTGTATGTCTGTGCCAATAGAGATTATCCTACAACTGTAACGTTAAGTGCAAAACGACGATTACAATTATTGCAATTAGCAAAAACGCATGGATTTGCCATTATAGAAGATGATTACGACCACGATTTTCAGTTTGAAGGGTCTGCAATGTTACCCATGGCAAGTGCAGATGCCAACGGAATGGTTATTTATTTGGGCAAGTTAGGACAATCGCTATTTCCAAGTTTTCAGACGGGCTTTGTAGTAGCACCAGAAAACTTAATTTCTGAAGCTAAAAACTATTTGCAATTACTTGATAAACAAGGCGATTTAATACAAGAACAAATGCTTTCTGAACTTATTTCTGAAGGCGAAATATATCGCCTTAAGAAAAAAAACATAATCACTTATAAACAGCGTCGCGATAGTTTGTGCCATTTTTTAAACTATTATTTTGAAGGTATTACAACTTGGGAAATACCCTTAGGCGGTTTAGCAATATGGCTACAATTTGTAGAAACAATATCATTAGTGAAACTTGCTGAGGAAGCCGTAAAATTAGATTTATTTCTGCCAAAAACTATTTTATATCAAGATAAAAATACCTGTGCTATTCGTTTTGGTTTTGGGCATTTGAATGAAGAAGAAATCGAAATTGTAATTAAGAAATTGAAAAGTGCTTATAACAAGGTCATTAATCTGTAATAGGAAATTCAGTTTTGCAATCTTCACATTTGTATTGATAACCTGCGCCAAATACGCAATGTAAATAAAATGGGAACAATAAGAAATGACATTAAGAATTTAAAATTAGGAGTGGTTGCGTACATCTCAATATGTTCACCTTTACAATTAGGACAAACAATAGGATTCCCTTCATCGTCTACAGAATAAGCTTTAATTGATTTTAAAATTGCTCCAACTTTCTCTTCGTCTTTGGTAAGTACTTTTAATTTTACGCCTCCAATAGCTTGGCTGACTAAAGGAACAGTGTCTATGGTAAGATTATCCCTTAAAAAACTTCGATACCATCTGCTTTTAATCTTCCTTTTGCGATTTCTGCTTCTCTAGAATATGGAAATCCAGCACTATGCTAATGAAGGTGTCTTGCATAGTGTTTTCTATCGCGTTCGGAAAGATTTTTTTTCGCCATAGAATTCAATACATCCGCATTTTACATATCTTGCAAAGATGGGAATCAATCCCAAGAAAATACATGTCCTATACCCTTATAAATTCAATCTTTAAGAACTATTCCGACCTGAAGGACAGGACAGTATTCCTAATGATTTTTTGTATTTCCTTCTTTATACGATTCCCATTTTTTTTCAGGGATTACATCGATCGAGATGAAAGTACATTTATACTTATGGGACAATCTTGGGTTGAGGGACATTTGCCCTATACCGAACTTTGGGATTTAAAGCCGCCTATAACGTTCTTTGTTTTTGCTGCCATTATTTATGTGTTCGGCAAAAGTTTTATTGCCATTCGCCTTTTTGGGGCCCTTTTCGTTGCCTTAACCGCATTTTTTACCTACAAGATTGGCAAGGAGGTGCATTCACGGAAGATAGGTGTTTGGGCTGCTATTTCAACGGTGGCACTTCTCTCCCTTTTCGGTAGTTTACAAGGGGTTATGTCCGAACATATCTGTATGGCCTTTTTTATGCCCGGACTCTATATCATGCTGAAATCCAAAAAATCCGTTCCCTACCTTTTATCCGGATTGTTGATGGGATTGGCGGTGATGACCAAAATGAACATTGCCTATACCCTATTATTCCTGGGGGTGTTTTTATTTTATTCAGATATTCGCGACCGAAAATGGACTCAGGCCATAATGAATACATTTTTATATGGGTTTGGTATTCTTCTCATCATCGTATTGACCCTTCTACCATACTATCTACAGGGAAACACGGAATTATGGATTAAATCGGTTTTTAAGGCTCCTCTGGCATACATCGGTGCACGTAGATATACCCCATTTGAGTTGGCCCCTGTATACCTGGTCTTGGCCGCCTTTTTTATACTCACCTGGAAAAAGAAGCTCTTGGATTTTAAAAACGTCTCCATTCAATATCTTCTGGTAGCTATCCTTGGGGTATTGTTCACTTTTTACAAAGGAGGCCGGATCAACGGGCACTACTTGATCCAATTGCATCCCATGCTTTTGATTTTGGTTGTCATCGTGATAAGCAAGGTTCAATTTTTCAAAAATATACGATGGAAACCCTACTTCCTTTTTATGTTTTTATTGATTCCCGCCGAATCCTATCTGGAGTACATCAATGTCCTAAAAAATAAGGTGGATCGCGGGACTTTTTTTAATGGGGAGGGTTTTTCAGTACCCAGTTTTATTCAAGAAAATGATTTGGACACAGAAAACATTCTGTTTTTTGGATATCATATCGGGTATTGGGTTTTAAATTCCAAGCCCCCCACGAAAGCGGCAACCCATCCCAGTAATATTTGTCGTGATGAATTATTTCCGTTCTATGACAATCCCAGGAAAACCGCTATGGAAGAACTTCGATATATTATGGAAACCATTCAACCCAAAACCGTGGTTGTGCGAAAGAACCGTAGGGTCTTTGATAAAAAAGAAGAAGCCGAAAACGAATATATCAATGCGTATTTAGCCGAGCATTACAGCGTACTTGCAACCGTTGAAAAAGCGGAAATTTTGCAGCGTTTAAAGAGATTGTAGTGCCGAACGGAATTGATCTGCATATTTTTTTATGACCAAGGAATCAAAACTTGGTTCTTCATCGATCCTTCCCAACGATTTAACACCCGTCTTTTTAAGTATGATGCTTTCCGTAGTTGGATTTTCATCGCCACTAAAAATCAAGGATACGTCATACTTTTTAAGTTGAAGCCATTTAACGGTCAATAAAGTATGGTTAATACTTCCCAAATAATGGCGGGAAACCACAATCACTTTATAATTGGGCAATATGAGATCCAATACGGTATCGGTATCGTTTAAAGGCACAAGCAGTCCTCCTGCCCCTTCAATGACCAAATGGTTAGTGGTCTTCGGTTCAAAAATATGATTTATATCGATTGAAATACCGTCAATTTTTGCCGCGGCATGTGGACTCATCGGAGTTTTGAGTTCAAAATTACAAGGATGTATTTTCGATGTTCCATTCGAAATTAAGCGCGCCACCTTATCGCTATCGGTATTATCCAATTCCCCAGCTTGTACCGGTTTCCAATAATCGGCCTCCAAGGCCTCCGCTATTATGGCCGAGACTATTGTTTTACCTACTCCTGTCGAAATCCCTGTAATAAAAAACCTATGCATTTTTATCTGGTTTAGTAATGATACCACAATTTAGGCATTTGTATTTTTTCTCCTCAAAAAATGGAAAGAGTTTATGAAAAATAGTTTTGCGTTCATAATAGGCTTCCGATTTTTGTGCCTTACAGTTTGGGCAAACAATGGGGTTTCCCTCATCATCTATGGCATAAGCCCTTATTTCATTATAGATTTCTAGTGCCCTATCCCTATCCTTGGAATAGACTTGTAGTTTGACCCCTCCAATGGCATGGCTAATCAAGGGGTCTGAATTCAAGGTATTTTCATCCTTTAGGAAAACTGGTATTCCTTCAGATTCTAACTTCCCTTTTAAGATTTGCACATCCGCTGCAAATTCAAATGAGGCCACTATAAAAAACTTTTCCGTCATAGGGACTAAAGATAGCTTTTCAAAACTTGTAAAACTATCTACTCTGTAACGCTGAAGGTTGAATCTCCTGTGTATTGGAGGTATAGAATTTCCCCTGCCACGTGTTTTTTTTGACCAACAGATTATCAATCCTATCGTAGATTTCCTGTTTTCTTACCCCACCCCATTTAGGAGCGATCAATAATTCTTTCGGGGCTTCACTAATAAAACGTTCAATAATGATATCGGGCCGTAAATACCCTATAAATTCCGCAATAAAATCAATATAATCCTCAAGCTCGAATAGGTTGAAGGTTTCTGGGCTTCGCTTATAGTTCACCGCCATTACGGAGTTTTTGACGATTTGTAAATGATGTATCTTCAACGTATCTATTGGTAATTTCGACAATTCCACAGCATGTTGTATCAAATCATTTTTAGATTCCCCAGGCAAACCCATAATGATGTGTGCCCCTAAATGAAACCCCTTGTCCATGCACTTTTTATACGTGGCTATGGTATCAGCATAGGTGTGGCAACGGTTTATTTTCAAAAGTGTCTTTTCATTGGTACTTTCCACACCAAAATCCAACGAAATAAAATAGTCCTTCGACAGTGCTGCCAAATAATCGATGACCCCATCCGAAATACAATCCGGTCGGGTACCTATGACCAACCCGACCACTTTGGGAACGCTCAAGGCCTCTTGGTACATCGCTTTAAGTGATTCCAAATCGGAATAGGTGTTGGTGTATGCTTGAAAATAGGCAAGATATTTATTGTTCTTCCCGCGTTTGGCAAAGAACTCGATGCCTTCCTGCAATTGGGCCGCAATACTTTTTTGGGGTTCGCAATAATCGGGATTAAAGGTGTTATTGTTGCAATACGTGCACCCACCATAGCCTTTGGATCCATCCCGGTTGGGGCAAGAAAAACCGACATCCAATGAAATTTTCTGCACGCGTTCCCCAAAATGCAACTTTACAAAAGAATTATAATCGATATAACGTTTCCCTATAAAATTCATCCAGAACAATTGTACCTTAAAGATATTGTATTAGTTGTAAATAGTATCATCAATACCCCAACTGAACATGATAATTAGACGAATATCCGTAAAAAAAAAGCCATACGATTCGTATGGCTTTTACAATATTTCTTATACTAATCCTAGTCCGCCAGAACGATGATTTTGTTCCCCTTCATCTCAACAGTCCCACTGGTTATGGCTAGAACCGTTTTGCCTTTGGCATTTTTGGTGAATTTACTTTCGTATTCCTCTTCGATGGTAATGTTACCGTCAACGATAACCTTTCCTTTTTGAAGCAATGAAACGATGGGCGCGTGATCATTAAGCATCTGGAATTCCCCATTGATGCCTGGCACCGTCACTGAGTTCACTTCTCCTGCAAATAAGGTAGCTTCTGGGGATACAATTTCTAAATACATATTCTTTAGTTGTTTGTTGTTTGTTGTTCGTTGATGGAAAAATTACAAACAACCACCAACTATCAACCAACAACCATTTATGCCTCAGCCAACATTCGCTCACCAGCTTCGATGGCTTCCTCAATGGTACCCTTAAGGTTAAAAGCCGATTCTGGTAAGTGATCCAACTCACCATCCATAATCATGTTAAATCCTTTCATGGTTTCCTTGATATCTACCAAAACCCCGGGGATACCGGTAAATTGTTCCGCTACATGGAAAGGTTGTGAAAGGAAACGTTGTACCCGTCTAGCCCTACCAACGGCCAATTTATCTTCCTCGGACAATTCTTCCATACCTAAAATGGCAATAATATCCTGAAGTTCTTTGTAGTGTTGCAATAATTCCTTTACCCTTTGGGCACAAGCGTAATGATCTTTACCTAAAATTTCCGGGGTCAAGATCCTTGACGTAGAATCCAATGGATCCACAGCGGGATAAATACCCAACTCGGCAATCTTACGCGAAAGTACGGTTGTGGCATCCAAGTGGGCAAATGTGGTTGCCGGTGCTGGATCTGTTAAATCATCCGCAGGAACGTAGACCGCCTGTACCGATGTAATGGAACCTCTTTTGGTCGATGTAATACGTTCTTGCATGGCACCCATTTCAGTGGCCAATGTAGGTTGATACCCAACCGCAGATGGCATACGACCTAAAAGCGCCGATACCTCAGAACCTGCTTGTGTAAAACGGAAAATATTATCTACGAAAAACAATACATCCTTTCCTTGACCTTCACCCGCTCCATCCCGGAAATACTCTGCAATGGTCAATCCTGATAGTGCTACACGGGCACGGGCTCCAGGAGGTTCGTTCATCTGTCCGAAAATGAAAGTCGCTTTGGACTCTTTCATGGCTTTTTTATCAACCTTTGATAAATCCCATCCGCCTTCTTCCATAGAATGCAAAAAGGCATCGCCATATTTTATAATTCCGGACTCCAACATTTCACGAAGCAAGTCATTCCCTTCACGGGTACGTTCCCCTACCCCTGCGAAAACCGAAAGTCCACCATGCCCTTTGGCAATATTGTTGATCAATTCCTGAATCAATACTGTTTTACCAACACCCGCACCACCAAACAAACCGATTTTACCTCCTTTAGCATAAGGCTCTATCAAATCAATAACCTTGATACCTGTAAAAAGCACCTCGGTAGAGGTAGAAAGGTCTTCAAATTTTGGAGGATCACGGTGAATGGGCAATCCGTTTTTACCCGTTTTGGGCAAATTGCCAATACCATCGATCGCATCACCAATCACATTAAACAAACGTCCATAAATATCATCACCAACTGGCATTTGAATCGCACTTCCGGTGGCAACCACCTCTACGCCCCTGCTTAAACCATCGGTAGAATCCATAGCAATAGTTTTTACCGTGTTCTCACCAATATGCGATTGAACTTCCAAAACCAAAATAGATCCATCTTCCCTGTTAATTTCAAGGGAATCATAAATTTTGGGAAGGTCCGATTCTGATTGAAATTCAACATCTACAACTGGCCCAATGATTTGGGAAACTTTACCTGTAATTTTCGACATTACTAACGTGTTTATGTTTTTTTGTTCTTTAAATCCGAAATCTGGATGTGACATCCCATGATTTTCAGGCTGCAAAGATATGTTTTTCAATTTTAAATTGAAATGCTTTTCTGTCCTTTTTTAAAAAAGTAAAAAGACGCTTAAACAAGCGTCTTTTTCTTTCTTTAATTCCTATGAGCCTTAATTGTTTATGGTCCAGGACAAGTAATATTGAGAACCTATATACCCCGTTCCTACCGCCGTATAATACTCATCCCCCAATAGGTTTGAGGCTCCCAGTTTAAATACTGACTTTATACTCGGTACCGCATAATTGACTTGGGCGTCGAGTACGCTAAAAGAAGGTATTTTACCGGTCGCAAATGAGTTCTCCCACAAGAAGGTCTCGGTCCATCTATAGTTGACATTAAAACCGAAATTATCGAACAACTCCGTATTTCCAAAAGATGCCTTCACCTTGTTACGTGGCGTGTTGAACTGGGGCTGAAAATCGGGATCCGATGTTTCGTCAAAGTCAAAGTCGGCATAGGTATAGTTGATACCTACATCAAAATTACCCAATACCTTGGCTTCAATGCCTGCCGTGACCCCGTAAGACGTTATATCTGCCAATGAGTTGGTATAGGTGTTAAATATTTGTATGTCGTTGTTTTGCAAGGCCAAAAGTGAAAGCCCACCATCCCCTGCTTGGCCATATTTTGGTGTTGCCACAAATTTTTGTGATATAAAATCTTGATAATCATTATAGTAACCACTGATATCAACTACTACTTTTCCTATTTGACCGCGATACCCTAATTCCAACGCCGTCACTTTTTCAGGCTTAACCAGAGGGGTATTCACCACTTCTGGTGTACCTGCCGCCAGCGAACTGACAGAGAATGCATTTTCATAGGCAGCCCTACCTACCAACGTAACGGTATTGGACCCAACAATGGCAGCGCCATTGGTAGAGACCGAGGTGTCAAAAACATATCGATCTAAGTTATCTGGTGAGGCACCTACCAAACGCGCACGACCTGCGTCTAAACCAATATATAAGTCTTGAGTGGTTGGGTTTCTAAACCCTGTTTGGAAGGATCCCCTGAAATTATGATTTCTATTCTCACCTACCGTATAGGTCAAAGAACCCCTTGGGGAAACAAACCCATCGAACAATTCATTTTTATCATAACGAACAGATCCTGTGAACTTTATACGCTCATCCATAAATTTTTTCTGGAGCTGCGTGTACAATCCATATTCTGCATAAGGAATGGGGCCATCATTATCGGTAAAAATGGTTCCGCTGGAATTCAATTCATATTCCCTGTAAGAGCCCCCCATCTGAATATCGGCAAAATCGCTTGTCAAATGACTAAAATTATAATTCGCATCAATATGCCTCAATTTTGTATTGTCAATAAATCTGGCGCCAGTGGCTACATTCCCATCTGCAATTACGGTATTGAAAGCAGCTTTAAATTCAGGTGTACCTGGGATTAACCTACCCGTATCCGCTGCAGCCCTCGCTGCGGCATGGGCTGTGGCATCATCCAATTGTACCCCGGTGCCAATACCCAACTTAGCACCAATATAGGTAGCAGCATAATCCCCAAACCACGAAGCCTCACTTGGGTCATTTGGGTTAGGGAGATCCCTTTTCCATTTTCTATTTACATTGACCGCTGCTAATCTTGTATCATAAGAATCCCCAGCATTCTCAGATGTGATGTATCCCCTCACAAAAAAGTTGTCGTTCCTGAACTCCAACTTGTGTTGCTGTAAGGAAAAATTATCGATGTAATATCTATTGGCCCCTTGGTAAATTGTGGAGCCGCGGCCTACCCTACCGTTATATATGATTTCAAAGTCATCGGCAAAGGGCCGATAGTGAATGGCCCCATCAAACTTTACACTTTGCGCATCATAATCGGTCAGGTCACTTTCGGCATAACCCGTTCTTGTAACAAATGCAGAACCCAATGTTCCCGACGGTAGTCCAGCCAAGGCATCAAAATTAACGGTCCCGGAAACGGCTTCTCCATAAACGTTGAGCCCATCATACCCTGGGTCAGCCCTTGTAAAGCCGGGATTGTTCAAATCTTCTTCATTTACGGCATACCAATCGGTCCCTTCCATATAGGAGAAACTTGCCTTAACCGCCAATTTATCACTGAAGGCATGGGCAGCGCGTATTCCAAAATCATAATAAGGATTGTCACCGGCAGCTTTTTGGGAAGTGATCCCAGTTTTGATATAGGCGCTGATTCCCTGAAAATCAAATGGACTCTTACTTCTCATAAACAGAATTCCATTAAAAGCGTTTGCTCCATAGAGTGCGGAAGACGCCCCGGGAAGAATTTCAACACTTTGCACATCCAAATCGTTCATCCCAACCAAGTTACCAAGAACAAAGTTCAGTGCCGGAGAGGAGTTGTCCATACCATCGACCAATTGCATGAACCTGGTATTCGCAAAGCTGGCAAAGCCCCGTGTATTTATGGATTGGAACGTTAAACTGTTGGTGTTGATATCAACACCCTTCAAATTTTCCAAACCTCCATAAAAAGAGGCCGCCGAAGTATTTTGAATATCCTTTAACCCAAAACGCTCAATGGAAACAGGGGATTCGAACAATCGTTCAGGCGTTCTTGATGCCGAAATAACGATTTCATCAAGAATTGTGGATGCCTCGTTAAGAACAATCGTTATATTCTGATTGTTCGAAGTGACATCAAAAGTGGTGTCGGTGTAACCGATACTTGAAATTTTTAATTGAAATGGGGGTGTTTCAGAAGTTTTCAAAGTAAAATTACCATCAAAATCCGATACAGCACCTACTGCCTTACCGACAATAACCACATTTGACCCTGGGACAGGTTCGTTGTTGGGATCAACAACATTCCCTGTAATCGTTGTTTGGGCAACCCCAATGGTCCCCAGCATCAACAAGGATAAAAAAAGTATCGCTCTCATTTTAGTTAGAAGTTAAATTAGTTCGTGGCCAATATACAGATTTTTTTATATTGGAAAATCATAAAATCATAAAATTATGCGTGCATAGTATATTTTTTGCCAAAAAAATGGGGGTTATTTTGCACAATCTATAATATTAACACAGAAAGGGCCATGATTTAGATCATGGCCCTTTCCTTTATTTATAAACCCGTATTATTATTCCACCGTAACCGATTTTGCCAAATTACGAGGCTGATCTACATTACAACCCCTCATCACGGCGATGTGATAAGACAACAATTGTAGCGGAATGGTTGTCAACAATGGTGTTAAGCTCTCAAAGGTCTCAGGCACCTCGATAACGTGGTCCGCCAATTCCCTTACTTGGGTATCGCCCTGGGTCACTATGGCGATAATCTTACCTTTACGGGACTTTATTTCCTGTATATTACTAACTACTTTTTCATAATGGCCTTTCTTGGTAGCTATGACAATAACGGGCATTTGCTCATCTATCAAAGCAATTGGGCCATGCTTCATTTCTGCGGCGGGATATCCCTCGGCATGGATATAACTGATCTCCTTTAATTTGAGGGCTCCTTCAAGGGCAACCGGGAAATTGTATCCTCTACCCAGATATAGACAGTTGGTGGAATCTTTGTACACATCCGCGATAATCTCGACCAAAGGATTGGCCTCCAATGCCTTTTCGACCTTAGCGGGGATTGTCTCCAACTCGGATAAGAACTCATGGAATCGCGATTCTGAAAATACACCTTTCTCCTTGGCCAATTTTAAGGCCAATAAGGTCAAAACGGTTATTTGTGTAGTGAACGCTTTTGTTGAGGCAACACCGATTTCCGGTCCGGCATGCGTATAGGCCCCTGCATGGGTCTCCCTAGCTATGGAGGAACCCACAACATTACAGACCCCAAAGACAAAGGCTCCTTTTTCCTTGGCCAATTTAATAGCCGCCAAAGTATCGGCCGTTTCCCCTGATTGGGAAATCGCTATCAATACATCCTTATCGGTTATAACGGGGTTTCTATATCTGAATTCCGAAGCATATTCCACTTCGACTGGAATACGGGCCAAATCCTCAAAGATATATTCCGCTACCAATCCTGCGTGCCATGAAGTACCGCAAGCAACGATTATTATTCTATTGGCATTAAGGAATTTTTCGAGGTTTTGATCGATTCCCGACATTTTTATCAATCCCTGATCGGCCAATAAACGGCCCCGATAGGTATCCATAATAGCCCGGGGCTGCTCATAGATTTCCTTCAACATAAAATGATCGTACCCTCCTTTTTCGATTTCCTCCAAATTCAATTGAAGTTCCAAAATATTGGGATAGGCCACCGCATCATTCTTTATTTTTCGCAACTTTATTTCCTTCCCAAGTCGTATAATGGCCATTTCCTCATCTTCCAAATAGACTGCATTGTTCGTGAATTCAATAAAGGGAGAGGCATCCGATGCAATAAAAAATTCATTTTCACCAATGCCAATCGCCAAAGGACTACCTAATTTCGCCACTACAATCTCATCGGGCTTTTTCTTATCGAAAACGGCAATGGCATAGGCGCCAATGGCTTGGTTCAAAGCTATTTGAACCGCTTGCCCTAACATTACACCTTCCGTTTTCTGCACCTCTTCAATCAGGTTGATCAGTACCTCGGTATCCGTGTCGGAAGTAAAGGTATACCCCCGATTCATCAATTCTTTTTTAAGGGACTCATAGTTTTCGATGATTCCGTTATGAATGATCACCAAATCTCCTGAATTGGAATAATGTGGATGTGAATTCACGTCGTTCGGTACCCCATGTGTGGCCCAACGGGTGTGACCAATTCCCAAGGTACCTTCCAATGACATGCCAGATTTGGATTTTTGATTCAAATCCTCAACCTTGCCCTTGGTTTTTGACAGATTGATTTGATTCCCGTCAAATAGGGCAATCCCTGCACTATCATACCCTCGATATTCCAAGCGCTGAAGACCTTTCATTATAATGGGATAGGCATCCCTGTGACCAATATACCCTACAATTCCACACATAATATATTTTTTGTTAGATGGCTTAAATTAGAATTTTTTTTCAAATCTAATACTTAGGATGTAAAACCCTGTAACTCTTAGATGTAAAACGTCAATAATCTGTAAGTGGTATACTACCGCTATAAAACCGATTGAATTATGTACTGGGGGAAAGTTTTTTATTGATCCGTTTCTGTATAGAATATTTCCAACTTTAAACGTTTATCTCCATTCTCTTGGGTTGCACCATGTAGTATAGTGCCCAAAGGACTCAAGGTGGAAGCTGCCGGTATGTCCATCTCGCCATCCTCAAAAATGGCATTGCCAAAAACATTCAAGACATCAATGTTGATGTCGGGTGTATTGGTAAGTCCCAAGGTGGCGTTGGTAGCGTCCCTAATAATCAAGTCATTGATATAGTCTGTTATTCTTATCGTATATTTTTCACCTATACCATCCGAAGATTTTTTGATAACCCCATCATAGTTAAGGTATCTTCCAAAAAGTGGCAGGGACGAATCATCGGTTACTTCGGTCGCTGTATTAATCAAAGGGGAACTTTCATCCAAATTATGCAAATAAAGCCGCGGTGGTTCTATTATACCCCCGGGGACGGCAATGGCCTCCTTATCCACATAAAACACCAAATTAGCCTCATTGATGATCCAATTATTGCTTTTGATCTGATCGATGACATTCTGGGCTTCTGCCGTATCCTCTGAAAACAATTTTATTTCGGTATAAGCCCCAGCACCACCTTTTACAAAAATGCTCGACGCATTTTCCCCAGTATCCATCGCACTTGAGATATTCGCGGGATAGGGTTCGTTCTGAAAGGTGTTCACTACGTTCCAATTCGTGTTCTGACTGTATAAATTAAATACGAATTCCGCTTGCTCTTGAACTACCTCATCGTCCGAAGTATCATCGGCGGTATCGTTGGTGTCTACCCGATCATAATGATAATACAGCGTAACAGAAGCCCCACTAACATCAAGTAGCAACATTACATCTTGTGAACTTGGCACTACGGATAAATGCAAGCCCCGTAAAAAATCATTGAAATTTGCTTGGCTTAAAAGTTCTGGGTCCCCTTCCTTATCAATTATATTTTCTTGAAAGAAACTATTGTCCAATGGCACCCTGATACCTGGCTCAATGCGCTGGAACAAAGCAGATTCATCTTCATCGGTTTCAGTGTCATCCTGTTGGTTCAACAAGAACTGTTTATCATCGATCACATAGCTTCCCTGAAATAGTAGATCTGAAACGAAATCGGGTGAAAACTGTTGGGATGAAAAATATTCCTGGGCTTCCTGAAAATTTGAACCTGGATCTAAATCCCTTAAAAAGTATGTAGAACGTTCAACTTTTAAATCGAAGGAAGTTTCAACATCCTTATCATAGCTACCACCATCGACATACACACTATCGATATCGACCCTTCGTGCATAATTGTTCGTGGCTGTGGAGTCATCTTCCCCATCATTGATACCATCGCCATCTGAATCCTGGTTGAGGGGGTCGGTTCCCCCCGAGGTTTCTTGGGAATCAGTCAGTCCATCCCCATCGGTATCACTGTTTGCATCTTCAGGATCTATATCAAAAAGATCAGACACCCCGTCATTGTCCAAATCCCCTTTGGGATTCTTGAGATAAGGGATGTATAAGAACACCGAATCGATGGTTTCCTCTTCCGGAATTGTGTTTATACTCGTATCATTATCGGCATTGTCCTCGATTTCCTGGGTATAAAACCCAAAGGTAGGCTTGGCCAATGACAATACTAATTGAGCTGTAATTTGCGCGTCGGTCTTCCCATAGATAGGATCGTTGTAAATTCCCAATTGATATAGGGGCAATCGATTCGTACGTACGGCATTTGTCTTTTTATTATAGGCAAATACATCAAACTCCGCCCTATCCGTTTTAAAAGGCTCACCGCCAATAACCTCCGAACCTATTGTTGTAATTTCCTCTTTACAGGAAACAAAGGCTACCATAAACAATGCACCCGTTAGCACAGGGAAATTAACTCGCTTAAAAAAACTCATTTAGATTATTTTAAAACTTCAGTGTTATAGAAATTTGCATATGCTTCTTCAAAACCTTGTAAAGGAACATAAGGCAACACGGGTTTTTCTAGGTTGGAAATATGGTTTAGTAAATCTTCTGGAATATCTTCCGCGGCTAAAATAATAGCATCGGAATAATCTACCGCCACTTTTAACAAATTATTATAGTTCGGGGTTTTAAGGGTGCTAATAGCATCCTCTGAAATACCGTCGAAGGTAATCTTCTTGATCATATCCTTATCAAGTGCGTCATCAAAACCTTTGCCATATACCGAAGTAACTATCTTGCTGTCCCCGAATAGAGGCTCATCAGCGTAGTATTTTTTCAAATACAAAGGTAAAAGGGATGCCAACCACCCATGCACATGGATGATATCGGGGGACCAATTCAATTTTTTCACA
The DNA here is from genome assembly GCF_049667165.1 of Maribacter sp. GTDB lineage: Bacteria > Bacteroidota > Bacteroidia > Flavobacteriales > Flavobacteriaceae > Maribacter_A. The sequence goes on along the minus strand of NZ_JBATHS010000338.1, from coordinate 14,563 downwards.
GTTTCAACGACACCTTTAGCGAAAAATATGGCCCTTTGGTCATTGTCCTCAAAAAGTTTCCCTTCCGTATCCGTAAAGGTGGCCTTTCGTTTAAAATACTCCTCATTGTCGATGAAATAAACCTGTATGCGCTCTTTTGGTATTGAAGCTACCTTTATAATAAGGGGCATATCGATATCGTTTATGACCAGATTCATCCCTGATAAACGAATTACCTCATGTAATTGATGCCTACGTTCATTGATGTTCCCGTATCTGGGCATAAAAATCCTAATTTGGCCGCCATTGCTATTGACCATCCTTGGGGTTTCGTATGACATTAAGGAAACTTCGTTCTCTGGGAGGTAGGGGACTAATTCTGAAGATACAAACAATATCTTTTTACCATTCATAAAAGCAATATTTTATTTATCTTGAAAAGATTGCTGCAAAATTACAAAAATTATGCAGATTAGCAGTATTTATAGTAAGTTTGCTCCCTTTTAAATGAAACCTATGTTGCTGATCAAAACCAGAAAACAACTTAAGGAACATCTTTGGGCATTGGATAAAAAGGATGATCTTGGGCTGGTGCCTACAATGGGGGCTTTACATATAGGACATGCAGCCTTGATCCAAAGGGCGGTTGCCGAGAATTCCGTTGTTGTGGTAAGTATTTTTGTGAATCCAACCCAGTTCAACAATCCTGAGGATCTGAAAAATTATCCGCAGACACTGACTGCCGATTTGGAAATCATTGGTAACATAGCAAAGGACATTATCGTCTTTGCACCTCACATACAAGAGATGTACACCGAAAAAGTCAAATCGGAATCGTATGATTTCGATGGCTTGGACAAGGTTATGGAAGGTGCCTTTAGGGCGGGACATTTTGATGGTGTAGGTACCATAGTAGAAGCACTATTGACCTTGGTGAAACCCACTAGGGCCTATTTTGGCGAAAAGGATTTTCAACAACTTCAGATCATAAAAAAGCTTACCGAAATCAGGAACATTCCCGTTGAAATCATTGGTTGCCCGATTGTCAGGGAGGCCAATGGATTGGCCTATAGTTCCAGAAACGAAAGGTTATCAAAAAGCATGAGGGAGAAGGCCTCATTTATTTACAGGACCTTAAAGGCTGCCAAAAAGAAATTTGGCACGGAAAGTGCTATAAACGTTAAGGAATGGGTGAAAAAACAATTTGAGCAACATCCAGATTTGAAGCTTGAGTATATTGAGATTACCCCAACCAATACATTGAAACCTGTTCTTAGAAAATATAAAAACATAAAATATAGGGCGTTCATTGCCGTTTATGCTGAAGATGTGCGACTAATAGACAATATTGCCCTTAATTAATTAACTTTGTCCCATGCAAATAGAAGTTGTAAAATCGAAAATCCACCGCATTAGGGTTACCGGTGCAGACCTCAACTATATTGGTAGTATTACCATAGACGAAGATTTGATGGATGCAGCGAACATTATTCAAGGCGAAAAAGTCCAGATTGTGAACAATAATAATGGGGAACGATTGGAAACCTATGTTATTCCAGGACCTCGGGGTAGTGGAGAGCTTACCTTGAACGGCGCCGCTGCGCGAAAAGTTGCAGTTGGTGATATTTTGATATTGATCACTTATGCCAGAATGGATATTGAGGAGGCCAGAACATTCAAACCTGCCTTGGTTTTTCCGAATGAGGCTACGAACCTGTTAAATTGATTTTTTGACCATCTCCATAAAAAAGTCCTTAAAAACCATACTCCCAATTGCCTTGGGAGTTTTTTTGGTTTGGTACTGGTACGATTCGACCTCCGAAGCTGATAGGGAACAGATCATATATCATATCAAGGAGGCAGATATGTTTTGGGTCGGTCTCTCCTTACTATTAGGGGTTATTGCCTATGTGGCCAGGGCCATACGATGGAATTACTTGTTGAAGCCATTAGGCTATCAACCAAAATTAAGTAACAACCTTTTGATCATCCTTATTTCTTATTTCGCCAATTTAGGTATCCCTAGGTCAGGTGAAATATTGCGTGCCACTGCCTTGACCACCTATGAAAGTGTGCCTTTTGAAAAGGGGTTCGGCACCATTGTTACAGAAAGAGTGATCGATTTGATCATGCTCTTGACCATTATTTCAACTACCCTTATTTTACAAACAGAGATTATCGTTGAATTTCTTCAAAACAGGGGTTTCAATTACAAAAGCATTCTACTGATGTTATTCCTAGGGATCTTAGGGGCATTGATTTTCTTCCTATTCATTAAAAAATCCTCAACCGGGATCGCGGTAAAAATAAAAAAATTCGTAAAAGGTTTGTTAGACGGGGTTCTTAGCATTTTTAAAATGAAGAACAAATGGGCTTTTGCATTTTTCACGTTGCTCATTTGGGGGTGTTATATTGGTATGTTCGTGGTCATTAAATATACGGTTGCAGAAACCGTTCCCTTGACCATAAGCCAACTCTTGGTGGCCTTTGTAGCTGGTGCATTTGCCATAACTACAACAAATGGTGGGGTAGGACTATACCCTATCGCCGTGAGCAAGGCCTTGGCCATTTTTGGGGTCAGTTCGGTTTCAGGGGATGCCTTTGGATGGATTATGTGGATATCACAAACGGTCGTGGTGGTGGTTTTCGGGGCAATATCTTTTCTGTTATTGCCGTTATTGAACAGAAACCGGTAACAAGGTAAGTTACCATAATGCTTTTCTATGCGACGTTTACCCCTACTTTTGGCTTTTCTTGCCTGTTATGCACTTAATGCCCAAATAAGCAAAGAGATATTCGAATCCTTTAAACTTCAGGAAAGAAGGGATGTCAGTTATTATTTCCCCGAAGATGATGACAAGGATCAAAAACACCCACTCATCGTCGTTTTGGATGCCGATTATCTATTTGATCAAGTAGTGGCGACTTCCAAATTCTACAGTAGGTTCCATGGTATGCCTACGTCTATTGTTGTTGGCATTCACCAAAGCAAGGAAAGTATTCGATTGGATGATTGTGCTTTTGACGAGGAAACAGGATTGCCTGCCGAAAAAGGAAATGGGTTTTTCGAATTCCTCGGGATGGAAATCATTCCTTATCTCGATTTGAATTACAATACAGCGCCTTTTAAAATGATTGTTGGCTATGATATTACAGCCAATTTTGAAAACTATTGGTTGTTCAAGGAAAATTCAATGTTCAATGCGTATATCAATATTTCACCCACCTTGGCTCCTGATATGGAAATCAACGTACCGCAAAGATTGAAAGCTATTAACCAGCAGATTTTCTATCAACTGATCCTTGAGGGCGAGAAAAATAAGGACACCCCCAGAATCTTAGCCATGGATAAGGCCATTAAGGCCATTGACAAAGAATCATTGCATTATTATTTTGACGAGTACCCCAATGCAGATCACACCTCTATCGTAACCTATGGAATCGGGAAGGCCTTCGACAATATCTTTGGCATGTTCAAACCTATAAGTCCGAAAGAATACAAAACCCAGATTTTGACCTCAGAAGAACCAGTCTTCAACTATTTGGAAACCAAATATAAGACCATTGAGAATTTATTTGGAATCAAAAAGACGGTTGCCCTCAATGATATCATGGCCATCTATGCCGGTATCCGTAAAAAAGAGGATTTGGAATCCTTAAAGCCCTTATCGGATTTATGCAAGGTCGAATTTCCCAGCACCATGTTGGGCTTTTATTTCGAAGGGGAATATTATGAGCAATTGGGGGAGCCCAAAAAAGCGCTACGTACCTTTGAAAAAGCATTTGGTATGGAAGAAATCGATTTCCTGACCAAGGAAATGGCCCTTGAAAAAATCGATGCCTTAAAAGCGGATTTCGGGTATTGAAAAAAAGTTTAGGAGTTTAGGAGAGGGTTAAGATACGCGTGTTACGGGATTAATAGCGCAGTCTAGAACTCAACTCTTGGACAAATAAGGAGGTCTCGACTCCGCTCGACCGGACATTTTTGCTCATGACCTTCTTAACTTTATGACTGCCCACGATAGTCTACACCAAAGGCGAAAAGGTCTAACGAATGGCATACCAAGCAAGCAAATAAAATAATACCGGCATTTTGCTGATGTTACATTCGTACCCTAATCAAACATTTTACAGCAATCCACCAACACCCCTAAGGTCCCACTTCGACAAGATCAGTACAGTGCCTCAAGTGTGCAATCGTACAATTCAATTTCACGTTGCCATAAACTTATAAACTTTCTAAACTCATAAACTTTACCCAAGAAGTAGGCAATCAAAAACAAACCTTGGTTTTTATCCCCATCCGCAATATCTTAGCGCCAAACCCTAATCCAAGGAATGGCCAAAACCAAAACAACATTTTTTTGTCAAAACTGTGGTACCCAATACGCCAAATGGGTAGGACAATGCATGGCCTGTAAGGAATGGAACACCGTTGTGGAAGAGGTCATCCAAAAAGAAGAGACAAAGGGATGGAAGCGCGCCTCTAATACCGCAAAAAAAATAGCTAAACCATTACGAATCAATGAGATTAATATTGATAAAGAATTGCGTTTAAATACATATGACCTTGAATTCAATCGGGTGCTTGGGGGAGGACTTGTTCCTGGATCTATGGTCTTATTGGGTGGGGAACCTGGTGTCGGAAAAAGTACCTTACTGCTTCAAATCGCTTTAAAGCTCCCGTATAAAACCCTGTATGTTTCCGGTGAGGAGAGTCAAAAACAAATCAAGATGCGGGCAGACCGTATTCTTCCCAACAGTGAAAATTGCTATATCCTTACAGAAACCAAAACCCAGAATATATTTCAACAGATCGAAGCGATGGAACCTGACATCGTGGTCATAGATTCTATCCAAACACTGCATTCCGACTATATCGAATCGGCTGCGGGAAGCATTTCACAAATACGGGAATGCGCCGCGGAACTCATAAAATTCGCGAAGGAAACCAATACGCCCGTGATTTTGATTGGGCACATTACCAAGGATGGATCCATAGCGGGGCCAAAAATACTAGAGCATATGGTCGATACGGTACTTCAATTTGAAGGCGATCGAAATTATGTATACCGCATTCTCAGGGCACTCAAAAACCGATTTGGATCTACCGCGGAACTCGGTATTTATGAGATGCAGGGCAGCGGTTTACGGGAAGTGAACAACCCCTCGGAAATATTGATTTCAAAAAACGACGAAGGGCTCAGTGGTACCGCAATTGCCTCAACGGTTGAAGGCATGCGTCCTTTGATGATAGAAATCCAAGCCTTGGTAAGCACCGCGGTCTATGGTACCCCCCAACGTTCAACAACAGGGTACAATGCCAAACGCTTGAATATGCTCTTGGCAGTACTTGAGAAAAGGGCAGGATTCAAATTGGGGGCCAAAGATGTATTCCTGAACATTACTGGCGGAATTACCGTCGATGACCCGGCCATTGATCTGGCCGTAATCGCCGCCATTCTATCCAGCAATTCCGATATTCCCATTGAAAAAGGGATATGTTTTGCCGCCGAGGTTGGTCTGGCAGGGGAGATTAGGCCTGTGCAGCGTGTTGAACAACGTATTCTCGAAGCTGAAAAATTAGGGTTCAGCACCATTTATGTTTCCAAAAACAACAAAATAAGCCTGAAAAATCCAAAAATCAATATTGTCCTTGCCACCAGGATCGAGGATGTGGTACGCAGCTTATTCGACTAACGCTTATCCCGCATTATTCGAGCGATGACCAAGATAATTATGATCACCGCGATGATCAATACCAGTTGTCCGAAACCTACACTAAGAAAATACATAGAAAGGATTTATGGTGATGGATTAGGAATTTCTTGATGTATGGCATTGATGCCCTTTAGGAGTTCATTACTAATACCAACCTCCATAGTACCGATATTCTGCTTGAGTTGATCCATGGTGGTCGCCCCGATGATCGTACTGGTTACAAAAGGTCTGGTATTAACGAACGCCAAAGCCATTTGAGACAACGACATCCCATGGTGCGTTGCAAGCTCAAAATATTTTTGGGTGGCCTTTGTCGCATTTGCGCCTGCATACCGATTGTAATTAGGAAATAGCGCCAATCTAGACTTTTCAGGAAGCGAACCACCTAAATATTTGCCACTCAGTACACCAAATCCCAGGGGGGAATAGGCCAAAAGCCCTATTTGCTCCCTGACGGCTATCTCACTTAAGCCAATTTCGAATATTCGATTTAATAAGTTATACGGATTTTGAATGGTGATCATTCTAGGAAGACTCGAATGAACCTTACTCTCTTCCAAATACCGCATCGTTCCCCATGGCGTTTCATTTGAAATGCCCACCTGCCGTATTTTACCTTCACGGATCAAATCTCGAAATGTTTCAAGAACCTGATGAAAATTGTCCTCCCAATGGTCGGTAATATCATGTTCATACCCCCTTTGCCCAAAATAATTCGTGGAGCGTTCGGGCCAATGCAGTTGGTATAAATCAATATAATCAGTCTGCAATCGTTCCAAACTGCCGTTAACAGCACTTATGATCGCTTCTTTCGAAAAACCGGTAGTTCGTATGAACTTTGAATAATCGCCATTCCCTGCAATTTTAGATGCCAAAACGACCTGGTCACGGTTTTTGTTTTTTTTGAACCAGTTGCCAATGATCATTTCGGTATGGGCATACCGGTCGGGGTGGGCCGGAATTGGGTATAATTCAGCGGTATCGAAAAAATTGATGCCTTGATCAACGGCGTAATCCATCTGTTCATGCCCTTCAGCTTCTGTATTCTGATTGCCCCAGGTCATGGTCCCCAAACAAATTTTGCTAACTTCGATATCGGTATGGGGTAATTTGGTATAAATCATTCGATGTACGGTACTTTTTTATTTTTAAAGGCACAAATTTACGAATATTATTTCCTCGCAGACCGACGCTTTTGCATTATCCCAATTCAACAAGAATCGGGCAATGGTCGCTGTGTTTGGCATTGGATAAAATAACCGATCTTTTTAACCTATTTTCAAGGGCCTCGCTCACCATACCATAATCCAAACGCCATCCCTTATTATTGTTCCTTGCATTGGCGCGGTAGGTCCACCAGGTATAGTTATGGGGATCTTCATTAAAATACCTGAAACTATCGATGAATCCACTTTGTATAAAGTTCCCGATCCATTCCCTTTCCACTGGCAAAAAACCCGATACATTTTTATTGCGGATAGGATCATGAATATCAATGGCCCGATGGCAGATATTGTAATCGCCCAGGATAATCAAATTGGGATATTCCTTTCTTAGGTCGTCCACATATTTCTGAAATTCGGCCATATAATTCAACTTAAAACCCAACCGATCCATATTCGTTCCCGATGGCAGATAGAGACTCATGATAGACACCCCATTAAAATCGGCACGGAGGTTTCTTCCCTCAAAATCCATATAATCGATGCCTGTACCGTACGCAACCTGTTCGGGTTTTTGCTTGCTCAATATGGCCACGCCACTATAGCCTTTTTTCTGTGCACTGAACCAATAATTATATGAATAGCCGGCCTCCTCAAATAATGAAAGATCCAATTGTTCTTTCATGGCCTTGATTTCCTGAAGGCATATAACATCAGGGTCAGCAGCCTTTAACCAGTCTAAAAAACCTTTATTTATGGCAGCTCGAATGCCATTGACATTGTATGAAGCTATTTTCAATTCCCTTAATTTTCCCTAAAAATAAGGATTGTTTTTTGTTCATTCTCCTTCATTGCGACTTATATAAAATAGAAGGTAAATGTATTTAAACCCAATATTAGCTTCTATTTTTACCGCTTTGGAACAAGATTTGATTCGTTCAGAAAGGATAAACACATTGCCCAATGAAAAATCTATATATTGTAATTGCTCTTTTGAGCACAGGAGTATTAAGTGCCCAGGCCTATCCCAGGTTCACCAATAACAATGAACTCAAGTTCAATATCGGTTTGTTTTTGGCCAACAGTACCGTGGAGGGATCCTATGAATATTTTCTCAATGAGGACACGAGTATCGGTGGAACCCTCTATTTCGATAGCGATGCAACGGATTATAATGGAAATTTTGGGATAGGACCCAATTTGAGGGCCTATTTTGGTTATATGCCAAGAAGTGGTTTCTTTGCTGAAGCCTTTGGGCTCTATTATACCGGTGAGGATGAAATACCCGATAACAATCTTGGGGTGCGTAATAACGATTATAGTACCACCGCATTGGGTTTGGGCATTGGCAACAAATGGGTAACACAAAGTGAAAAATTCAGTATGGAACTGAGTGCTGGCATCGGACGGAACATAAATCCAGAGGATTTTCAGGACACCTTTATGTTTCGTGCCGGACTTTCAATTGGTTTTAGGTTTTAAGTTGATCCATAATATTTGAAATATGTATAAATCAATTATTTGCGCGCTGTTCTCCATAATACTGGCAACTACAATTCAGGCTCAGGATGAAGGGAATGAACCACAGGCCTCCAGCGAATTTAAGATGAACGCCTCGAACCTTATAGCCTTCACATTTTTGGATGTTTCCTATGAAGCGCTATTGAATGAAGAGTCTTCACTGGGCTTAGGGGTATTGTTCAATATAGGGGATGACAATTTCTTGGATGAATACCGAACATTTTCATTGACCCCCTATTATCGACAATATTTCTCTAAAGGGTATGCCAAGGGATTCTTTGTCGAAGGATTTGGCATGTTGAATACAGGCAAGGAGGAATACTATTATTATAGCGACATCACTGGTTTTGAAGAAGTTTCCGATGATAAATACACAGCTTTCGCCTTGGGTATTTCCGTTGGCGGAAAATTCGTGACGAAAAGAGGATTTGTAGCCGAGATATATGGCGGTATTGGCCGTAACTTGGTGGGTAGTGACTATTTTACCGATATTGTGGGCCGTGGCGGCATTTCATTGGGTTACCGATTTTAGCCATAAAATGACAATGCCAACTTCCTTAATCGACATCCTCGAATTTGGTGTCCGCCATTCTGGTGTCCTGTTTAAAGTCGAAATTGTGAATGGCATCATCATTAAAACGTAAAATCTTATCCCCAACATCAAAGACGGCAAAGTTCGCTTTCCTCGCCGAATTCTGAAAGGCCACATCCACGCCGATATTGTTGTTCTGCAATTGTAGTACCTTTAATCTTGGGAGTGCAAGTATTGCATTGGGTACCGTTCCGCTTAATTGATTTTCAAAAAGAACAAGGCGGTTAAGATTCAAGAGTTCTCCAAGGCTTTCAGGAATGGTGCCTTCAATTTTATTGCTTCCAAGTTCCAAGCCTTCCAACTGCGTTAAATTTCCGATGGATTGTGGAATCTGGCCTTCGATGCCATTATGGGATAACACCAAAGATTTCAAATGGGCCAACCTCCCTATACTCGATGGTAAAGCTCCTGAGAACTCATTATCAAAAAGCTCCAAAACCTCGAGGAACTGCAAATTTCCAATATGTTCAGGAATTGAGCCCGTTAGCTTGTTTTTTCCCATACGTAGCTCCCTTAATTCCTTGAAGTTTTCTATTTCTGTGGGAATTTGTCCGCTTAATTTGTTGAATGCAACATTGAGTACCTTTAAATGTTGCAACTTGTATATTGATTGCGGTAATTGGCCCACCAGATTATTATTGAACAAATGAAGACCAATAATACGATCATTCTCAATTTCAACACCGTGCCAATTGGCAATAGGCTCATCCAACGACCAGCTCATCGTCCAGTGCTCTCCTTGGGTCATACGAAACAACTCCAACAAAACCTCTTTTTCAGATTGGGATACTTTTGCGTACATGCCAAAACCGATCATCACGAAAAGCAGCAGAAGTACTCTATTTTTAAGGATCATAGATGGTCATAATTTAGGTTTTCGGAAGTCTATTAATAATTCGATATTGTAGTCTTTTGACTACATTTAGGTGGTCAATATAGGAAAGGTTATCCTAATTGATAGTATTTATATTACAAAACGTTGTGTAAAACAACTTTGTTGTTGTGATCATCCATAAAATTGATGTGGTATTTTGAACAATCCCTGATTTTCATCTTTTATCCTCAGGTATTCCTGTCTTAAATGAAAGTGTGTTTACCCGTTGAAAACTGAACGTGAATTTATTGTTATTCCTGCTTTTTGTTACCTATCTTAGGGTTATGAGATATTTATCCCTGGTTTATTTCTTCATTTTCACGCACACCATATCCTTAGCCCAAGAACCTCTGGTCAAGGACAGTATCACCCAATTGAAAGAAGTGGTCTTGATCGATTCGGTAAAGAAGAAACAAGCGACGGGCATAGTGCCTTCGCAGATTATCGGTTTCAAAGTCTTTCAAAATTTCAGTCCGGTTGAAATGGTCACTTCCCTGAACCAGATTTCCGGGGTTTATGTTCTTTCTGGAGCCTTGAACACCAATCGAATCACAATTCGGGGTGTAGGGGCCAGAACACCCTATGGAACGGACAAATTACGTCTTTACTATAATGATATCCCCGTTACCAACGGTTCCGGTTTTTCAACCATCGAAGCCTATGATCTTGAGGATATGAATTCCATTGAAGTAATCAAGGGCCCCAAAGGAACGGCCTTTGGCGCCAATTTAGGAGGGGCGATCATATTGAACCCGAAAGAGGCTTTGCAACAGGCGACCACCCTTCGTAATAATCTTACCGTTGGTTCTTATGGTTTATTAAAAAACAGTCTTGGTTTTACCCATGCCGATCATCAGTTTTCCTTGGAACTTCGTTATGGCCATATGGGCTTGGATGGCTATCGGGAAAACAGTCGTTTTGATCGCGATGGCGTTTTAGTGAATACCTCTTTCACCATCAACGACAAAAACAAGATCGCATTTTTATTCAACCATATAGATTATACCGCCCAAATCGCCAGTTCAATAAGCCAAAGTGCATTTGATGAGGACCCTACCCAGGCAGCATTTACCTGGAAGGCCTCCAAAGGGTATGAAGCTAATAAATATACATTGGCGGGACTTTCCTTTACCCATGGTTTTAACCAAAAGCTTTCGAATACCACCAGTGTTTTTTATACCTATTTAGATCATTATGAACCCCGACCTTTTAATATTTTGGATGAATTTACCAATGGGTATGGATTCAGAACCCGATTCCTGGGCGACTTTAAATTTGGAGAGCACCCAAGCCAATACTCCGTAGGTGCCGAACTTTATAAAGATGAATATAACTGGGCCACCTATGAAAACCTATATGAAACCAATAATGGTCAAGGAAGTCTAACAGGTGATGTGCTGAGCGATAATAAGGAATTTCGAACGCAATTCAATGCTTTTGGTACCTTGACCCTACCTTTTGCCAGTTTTTTTTCTGCACAACTGGGTATGAATATCAATAAGACCCACTATGATTTTAGGGATATGTACCATACAGGAGCGGAAGATACCAGTGGAAAACGCAGTTTTGATATCATTTTTTCACCCAGCCTTACTTTGATGTATACATTCTATCCCAAACAACATATGTATTTGAACATTAGTCGTGGGTATTCTAACCCAAGTTTGGAAGAGACCTTGACCCCAGAGGGCGTCATTAATCCGGATATCGCGCAAGAAACCGGTACCAACTACGAGTTGGGAAGCGAACTGTTTTTAGATAACAATAATTTAAGGATCAATCTGGCCCTATACCGTATGTCCATTAAAAATCTACTCGTGGCCCAGCGTGTCGGTGAGGACGAATATATCGGTAAGAATGCCGGAAGTACGAAGCATCAGGGTGTGGAACTTGATATGGACTATAAACTTGACCTTATCCCAAAATTTATAGTAACCCCATTTATCAGCTATTCATACAGCAACCATAAGTTTGTAGAGTTCGTTGATGAAGGGAACGATTATTCGGGCAACCCTTTGACCGGGGTTCCCAAGCATCGATTGAATACCGGACTTCAAGTACAAGGTCGAAATGGGCTTTATTGGAATACCACCTATCAGTATGTAGGTGCCATTCCGCTGACCGATGCGAATACGATATCAAGTGCTTCCTATAATTTGCTGCATACCCGACTAGGTTTTAAAAAACAACTTTCCCAGAAGTTCTCCATTGGCCTCGATATGGGTATCAATAACGTGACAGATACCAAATACGCCCAATCGGTATTGATCAATGCCGTGGGTTTCGGGGGTAGTGCCCCCCGTTATTTTTACCCGGGCAATGACCGAAACCTATATGGCGGATTACAGTTGAATTATGTGTTATAAATAACTTTTACTTTTTGCGGTATTGGTTAACTTAGTACCATCAATCATGATATTCATAAAAAAATAACAACACCTTGAAGCTTGAATGCATATACTTTGTTTTATTTATTTGGTTGACATTATCACTAACTGCCTGTACCCCCAATAAAGCGTTGGTGATTGCATCTTCGGATACAAGCCATGGTTTAATCACAGAACTCAATACATCCGGTGGATCAAGTGGTATGGAACAGATAGGTGACCGGTCATATTTGGTCGTCTATGACCTAAAAAGGAATAACGATGGAATTCGATTAGGATTGGTGAGTGTCAGTCATAGTGCATTAACCGTTTCGCCAATACCCTTTACTTCTTGGGGCAAGGGTGGCATTGCCAATGATTTGGAAAGCATCTGTGCCGTTACGGGCAAGCCCAATGAATATTTAATCGCTGAATCGGGGGATTGGCAAGGCAAATTGGGGCGCATTTTCCATATTAGGGTAGATACTACAAAGCTAAAAGCCTCCATCATAGGGAGTGTGGAAATTCCTATGATACATCGAAATGATTTAGACGAAATTGGCGACCAATATGAGGCGATGGCCTGTTTGCCCTATGATGAAAACCAAAGAATAGTGGTTTTGGGTGAGCGTGGCGGTTCAACCGTTTACCCGAATGGCAAGGTACGATGGGGCATTCTCAATATTGATGATCATGCATTTATTATGGATGAAAAAGGCCTTGCAGGCATAGATGTCAATGTGCCAGGGAATTGGACCCATCGGGAAACCAAAAGGAATATTACCGATTTTCATATCGATCCAAATGGTGGTATTTGGGCCTCAGCATCGGAAGACCCAGGGGACATAGGACCATTTTATTCCGTAATCTATTTACTGGGACATATCGAGCTTCCAAACAAGGAAATTCCTTTTGCCATCCATAAGACCATAGAAGTTGCCAAAGACATCAATGGCTTTAAGGTAGAAGCATTATCAGGGCAATGCAAAGGCATTTCGGGTTCCCATTCTTTTGGAACGGAAGATGAGCTATTTGGCGGGGTATGGCGGCCCATAGACATTGAATCCAATTAACGGAATCACAATCGAGTCTGTAATCAATGCTACAGTACTGCCCTTGTTATTAGAATAACCAACCGGTCATTATCCTAACACATGCCCCCTGACTGCCCCTCTAACCCATGCGTTGTAGCCAGGTCCGCATATCCACTTCTTTATGAATAATACCTTTTACCGCTGAAATCGCAACCCGCTGCTGTTCCATGGTATCGCGGTGGCGAATGGTAACCGTTTCATCTTCGAGGGACTGGTGGTCTACCGTAATACAGAATGGGGTGCCGGCAGCATCCTGTCTCCGATAACGCCTACCCACGGCATCTTTTTCATCATAAATTACATTAAAGTCCCATTTAAGGTCTTCAATGATCTTATAGGCTACTTCAGGAAGTCCGTCTTTTTTCACCAAAGGCAAGACAGCCGCTTTGGTCGGTGCCAGAACCGCAGGCAATTTCAACACGGTTCGTGTCGTGTCATTGTCGAGCACCTCTTCCTGTAAGGAATGGGAAAAGACGGCCAAGAACATACGATCTAATCCAATGGAGGTTTCAACCACATAGGGCACATAATTCTCCTTAAGTTCAGGGTCGAAGTATTGTAGTTTTTTGTTGGAATATTTTTCGTGCTGACTCAAATCAAAATCGGTTCTGGAATGTATTCCTTCCAACTCTTTGAACCCAAATGGAAACCTGAATTCGATATCGGCCGCTGCATCGGCATAATGGGCCAACTTTTCATGGTCATGAAAGCGATAATTCGCTTCGCCCATGCCTAAGGATAAATGCCATTTCATTCTATTTTCCTTCCACTGTTCATACCATTCCTGCTGTGAACCGGGACGAATAAAGAATTGCATTTCCATTTGTTCGAACTCACGCATACGAAAGATGAACTGTCGGGCCACGATTTCATTCCGAAAGGCCTTGCCTGTTTGGGCTATACCAAACGGAATTTTCAAACGACTGGTTTTCTGGACATTCAAGAAGTTCACAAAGATACCTTGGGCAGTTTCAGGTCGTAAATATAGGTCCATCGCACTTTCTGCAGTGGCCCCTATTTTCGTGCCGAACATGAGATTGAACTGTTTTACATCGGTCCAATTCTTTGAGCCCGACATGGGGCAGGCGATATCCAATTCCTCGATAAGGTTTTTTACATCGACCAAGTCCTCATTTTCCAATGACCTTCCCAATCTTTTTAGGATCTCATCGGCTTTCTCCTGATATTCGATCACGCGTTGGTTGGTCGCCAAGAATTGGTCCTTGTCAAAAGCATCCCCGAAACGTTTTTCG
>NZ_JBATHS010000337.1:0-1950 GCF_049667165.1 Maribacter sp. | reverse complement strand
GTACGCTGACGCCAAAACCCCAAAGTGGTAACCCTAAGAAGCGAATTTTTAGACTGAAGGCCGACCAAGCGCTCATAAACCGTATGGGCTTCAATAATAGGGGGGTTTTTGATGCGGTAGATCGGTTGAAAAAGAAGCACAATGTGATTATCGGGGGTAATATCGGTAAGAACAAAGTGACACCCAATGACGAAGCCGTTAAGGATTATCTTATTTGTTTTGATGCACTTTTTCCCCATGTGGATTACTTTGTGGTGAATGTTAGTTCACCGAACACCCCTGGTTTAAGGGCATTGCAGGATAAAGAGCCATTAACGGCCCTATTAAAGGCGTTAAAGAATGAAAACGCCAAAATTGTGGCAACACATCCGGGTGTTTCCCAAAAACCAATTTTGTTGAAAATTGCGCCCGATTTGACGAATGACCAATTATTGGATATTATAAAGATCGTGGAACACACCAAGATAGATGGCGTTATTGCGACGAATACGACCATTGCAAGGGAAGGACTAAAATCCTCGTTCATGTTGGTCGAGGAAAAAGGAGGTCTGAGTGGAAAGCCCTTAAGGGAACGAAGTACGGAAGTCATTCGGTTCTTAGCGGAAAAGAGCAACAAGGCGTTTCCTATCATTGGGGTAGGGGGCATCCATTCTGCTGAAGATGCTATGGAAAAACTTGATGCAGGTGCCGATTTGGTGCAACTTTATACGGGTTTTGTCTATGAAGGTCCTGCCTTGATAAATAGAATAAACAAGGCACTCCTGGCGAGGGAATAAGAGCGCTTCGAGGTGGTGGCAAATCCTTAATTTGGGTATGTTCATTACATCAGGCATAATTTATGATAAATGGGATACCTTGCCTGTTACGGCACGGGAATTTGTATTTTTCGCTATTAATTATCCACACCATTGAATTACGAAATTCTTTCAACGTTCATACTTGCATCCGCTGCACTGGCCATAGCACCAGGTCCCGATAATATTTATGTGTTGATGCAAAGTGTGGTCAACGGAAAAAAATATGGTTTGGCAACTGTCGGTGGATTGGTGTCGGGATGCCTAGTACACACCACACTATTGGCCTTTGGGGTATCTGCGATCATCAAGGAAAGTGATCAGATCTTCTTCCTGATCAAACTTTTTGGGGCCCTATACCTATTTTATTTGGCCTTTAAAGTATTTAAAAGTGATGGGAAAATACAATTGAGCCAAGGGGAAGTTCCGAAAATTGGACTAAAGCAATTGTTCAAACAAGGTTTTATCATGAATGTCCTTAATCCAAAGGTCACTATTTTCTATTTGGCCTTTTTCCCTGGTTTTCTGTTCAGTGAATCCCTTAATCCCATTATCCAGTTTTATGTGCTAGGCTTTATTTTTATGCTTGTGGCATTCATCATATTTGGATTGATTGCACTCCTTGCCGGATCGATTTCTTCGTATTTGAAAGGGCATTCAAATTTGGGTTATATCTTAAAGTGGCTTCAGATATCGGTCTTCTTGGGCATCGGCCTCTATATATTATTATCAAATAAATAATGTTAATTTTGGAATGCTTTCAATGCCATTTACATGTCCGATAAGGTAAAAATAATCGAATGTCCGAGGGATGCCATGCAGGGCATTAAAAACTTTATACCTTCGGTTCAAAAAGCAAAGTATATACAGGCATTGCTGGGTTGTGGGTTCGATACCATCGATTTTGGAAGTTTTGTTTCCCCTAGGGCGATACCCCAAATGGTTGACACGGCAGAAGTACTTTCTATGTTAGATCTATCCCGTACCACAAGCAAATTATTGGCCATTGTGGCGAATGTTAGAGGGGCTGAATCTGCCGTGGCGCATAAAGAGATCGATTATTTGGGATACCCATTTTCCATATCCGAAAATTTTCAAATGCGTAATACCCATAAGACCATAGCACAATCGGTCGAAATATTACGTGAGATATTGC
>NZ_JBATHS010000336.1:0-18545 GCF_049667165.1 Maribacter sp. | reverse complement strand
GCCTCATACAATAGTTGGTTTACATTAAAGAACGCTTCGTGCAAGGAAAGGTCTGCATATTCTTCCCACATCCTTTCATCAAGCATCTCATTGGAAATGTTCTCGATCTGCCCTTTGTTCAATCGATTTTTAAAAATATAACCCAATACAATTTTGGCGGCATCCTCAGGCTCATGATCCGTCAAAGACATCAAGCACATTTCTTTCAGCTCCACCGGTTTCAGCTCAGAAACATCGGAATACTCCATGATTTCAAGCATGTTTGTATAGTCTTGATTCGTCCAAGAATTCGGCAATTCATGGATGGTCTTAAAATGCAACCGTTCCACTTTAAAGGATGACTTCATATTTTTCTCTATGTTTCATTAAAACCATTTTCTTTTTCTAAAATAAATCAGCATGGCAATGGCCAAGGCCAACATAACGCCTAGCATGATAAAATAACTGTATTCAAAGTGTAGTTCAGGCAGCACCTCAAAATTGGTCCCATAAATTCCGGCGATAAAGGTTAAGGGAATGAAGATTACCGAAAAAATGGTAAGGAATTTCATGATGTCGTTCAACTTACTGCTTATGGTGGTATGATAAAGGTTCAACTGATCAGTTAAAATCTCCCGATAGCTATCTGAAGAATCGTTAGCTTGATTAATGTTGTCAAGAAGTTCCTTGTAATGAACATAAGTGCTTTCATAAATGAATTCGGACTCCATTTTTGAAAGTGCCAAGATCATTTCCTTTGCCGGCCTAATATTTCTTCTAATAAAATTCAATTCCCTTTTATAGGCATTGATTTTTTTTATTACCGAAGTGTTGGGTTGGTTTTGGCCGATATGCTCCTCCAAAACCTCTATTTTCTCACCTAGCACACCGATAATATAAATATAGTTGTCTATAACTATGTCCAATAAGGCAAAGGCCAGATAATCGGTCCATCCATTGCGAATCCTTTTTTTCTTTTTCCTAATCCGTTCCCTAATGGGCTCGAATACATCGCCTTTAGTCTCTTGAAACGATATCAATACGGATTTTGTCAAAATCAAGCTTAGGTTCTCAACTGCAATCAATCCCGTGTCCTCTTTCAACTGGAGCATTTTAATAGAAATGAGAATGCAGTTATCATGTTCAAAAACGGTGGGTCGTGCCGTGGTATTCATGACATTGGCCAACACTAGATCATCCAATTCAAAAACCTTGGCAATTTCTCCCATTAAAACAGGATTGTGCAACCCATCTATATTTAGCCAGGTCACTGTCTTTTTGTCTTGGTACCTCTGTATTTCCGCTACTTCCTTTAGGGCATTTTCCTCTAACTTTTGGGCGTCAAAGTCGATTACCCGTATCGTTACCTCTTCCGATTTTTTTATACCTCTGAATAGAAGTTCGTCAGGTGCCAACCCGATTTCGTATTTCTGTTTTTTAATGAATCGCGCCATAATGGTTTAGGTAAATCAACTTATTTCATGATATTCAATTATCGAGGTAAGAAAATAGATTTTTGCGGAATTTGAATTTCTATTTTTTTTTGGTGGCATTCGATCTGACATGTAAATCCATTTGAGGGAATGGTATAGTGATATTGTGTTCCGCAAACTTCCTATTAATGATTCTTCGGATATCACTTTTCACTTTTCCTATTCTAAAGCTATTATCACTAAAAAACAACAACTGAAAATCCAATGAGGAATTGCCAAAATCCATTAAGCGGGCTTCAACCCATTCCTTGCTAAAAATATCAGGATGCTCCATTGCGCTTTCTTCCAAGATGTTAATAACTAGATCGACATCACTACCATAGGCCACCCCAACATCAATTTTAAACCGTGTTTTTTGCGACTGATGACTCCAATTGATTACTTTATTGGTGGTAATCAATGAATTTGGGATTATTATTGAAATGTCATCCCGGTTCAATGCCTTGGAAGTTCGAAAACCAATACTTTCGATTTTCACAACATCGCCATCTATTTCCAAAACATCGTCTATTTTAATGGATCTTTCAGAAAGCAGGATGATGCCAGATATAACATCGTTGAATGTTTGCTGTAGACCCAATCCTACACCAACAAGTAAAGCCGCAGATCCAGCCAATAGAAAGGTGACTTTAATGCCGATAGTCTCTAAAATAAATGCAATGGCGATTACCCAAATTATATATTTAATAATTTGGAACAGGGCATAAATACTGCCGGCATCAAGTTTAGTGAATTTGTACCTTCTAAATAAGGCCTTTTTAAAGATCCAAAGTGCTATTTTGGTAATCATTAAAATTAACAGAATAGTTATGAGTTTAGATACTTTCAACGTATAATCCCCTAAGGTGAAGATTTCAAATTCCAAAATTTCATTCAATATTTCCATGAAAACAATGCGGTAAGAATTAAACAATTAAATCTTTTAAATATATGGTTTTTCGATTTACAAACTCCATTATTCCGTCCTTTGCCAATTCACGACCATACCCTGACTTGTTAGTGCCTCCAAAGGGTAATCTCGGATCTGATTTTACCAATTCGTTTATAAAATACGCACCATCACCAACCCTATCCGCATATTGTAATGCCAATTCAGTATTAGTAGTACAAACAGTTACTCCAAGGCCATACTTCGATTGCCCGGAAAGGTCAAAAGCATGATCCATATTTTTTGCTTTGATCATGGCAGCCAAGGGCCCAAAGGTCTCTTCATCAAAAGCAGTCATTCCTGGTTCTACATTCCCCAAAATAGTAGGTTCATGATAACAACCGTGTTGATTTCCTCCAAGTAACAATTCAGCCCCTAGCTTTATGGATTCCTTTACTTGAAGATTGAGTTGGTCCGCCAAGTCTTTTCGGGCCAAAGGTCCAACTTGGGTCGTTTCATCCATCGGATCCCCAGATTTCAATTTACGAACGGCTTCCGTAAATTTGGAAACAAATTCATCATAAATACCTTCAACCAAAATAAAGCGTTTTGCCGCAATACAACTTTGTCCACAATTGAGCATTCTAGCTGTAATTGCCGTTTTTACGGCTTTATCGATATCCGCATCTTCCAAAACTATAAAGGCGTTATTTCCCCCAAGTTCCAAAAGCGATTTTTTGATATGCCTGCCGGCGATTTCAGCAACTGCCGAACCAGCTTTTTCGCTCCCCGTCAACGTAACTGCCCTTACACCATCATGTGAGATAATATGCTCGGTTAGGTCGTGATGCACAATTAGATTTTGAAATACATTGGGTGGAAATCCGGCTTTTGCAAAAATCCCTTCTATGAGTTGGGCACACCCAAAAACGTTTGGGGCATGTTTTAATAAACCGGTATTTCCGGCAGTCAAAGTGGGTGCTGCAAATCGGAAAACTTGCCAAAAAGGAAAATTCCAAGGCATGATGGCGAGAACAGTTCCAATGGGGTCATGTCGCACAAAACTCTGGTCCGCATCGGTGGAAATGACTTCGTCCGCTAAGAATTCGGTAGCATTTTCAGCATAATAATCGCATACCCAAGCACATTTATTCACTTCCGCTCTTGACTCCGAAATAGGTTTGCCCATTTCAAGGGTAATCATTCTAGCATATTCATCCACATTATCCCGCAGAATATTACCAGCTTTTTGAATGAGATTTATACGTTCGGAAAGTGGCACTCTTCGCCACGCTTTGAAGGCATTTTGCGCCTTCTTGAGTTTTGCTGTTGTTTCCTCTTTTGAAAGTGCTGTATAGCAGCCAACTTCCTTATTGCTATAAGGATTTGTGCTTTTGAATTCCATGGGTTAATCGCCGTTTTATTTTGTCAAACTACCTGTTAGTATAACCTGCTCCCGTTTGTCTTCCACAATTTCGGAAATGTACTTTGAACGGATGGCCTTAATCCAGTTTTTCGCTCTTGTATTCAACTTAAAATCATCGGTCATCATACGTCCCCTAGAAACTAAAATACCTAAATCCGCTCCCTCATAGAGGTAATCGCCTTTCTTGGAGATATGTAAAAAGAAAGCCTCATTTTCGGTTTCAACGGCTCTTCTATGGGTATCCATACGGTCGAATTGAATGTGACCGTTATCAAACATTTTATAAATACCGGAAGCTGGTGCCTCCGATACATATTCAACAGTATCTTCGGTGTGTTTGATAATCAATTGACTCCATCCGTCAATGTTATCTTGCTTAGCCCAACGTGCGTTAAGGTCGTTGATGTTCAGCTTATAATCAACATCCATCCATTCCAGAATATGAAACACGAATAGAGGAGCATCAGCCAATGCAAAAACCGCATGATTGGTAATGGAACTTGCACCAGTGACCCTTGGGTTCAGCTCTCCAAGATAAATTTCCCCATTGTCTTGATCAATTAGAAAATCAAGTTCAAAGTAGCCTTTATAGCCTTCTTTACGCAATTGGTCACCAAAAAGTTGGGTGAATTTCGTTGCTTTTTTCCGAAGTTCAGGAGTAAATGCATTCGGATAGATCTCGTTGCCACACCATCCTCCTTTATAAGGCGTCAATTCCTTGAAACCGACGAGTTCTGTCATCAATGGCGCCACTATGGTACCATGTCTTGTAACACAGGCCTCAATGGCCGAACCTTTACAATTGATGCGTTTCATTACTTTGACTTCCTTCTCTTTTACGATTTCCTCCTCATGTTTTTCGAACTCTTTTTCGTTGGAAATGAAAAAAGTAGTGTGACCTGAATCACCGTATGGCGTTTGAATCACTAAATCCGTTCCGAGGGATTTTGACACTTTATTCAAGTGAGCATAGTCCGTTACTGGAGTTAATACATAGGGCACACAAGGTACCCCTGCTTTTTCAGCGATACGATTGGTATTCACTTTATTGTCCATGAACGTGCGCATCTTAGCTGTTGGGAACATGACCTGTAATCCTAACTTTTTTGCCAGTCTCTCGGTCTTTTCATCAAACATCAGAAACATGGCCTTACCTGCAGTCCTGCCTTTTTTACGGGTCTTTAAATAGTCCTGAACCTCTGGGTGCTGCAATAGGTAGTTGTTGATATCCTCAATACAGGTAAACTCATCATGGGGAATTTCTTCTTTGGGCGAGAAAACATTGGGGTGCTGCCCATCAAAACATTCGATATGACAGATGAATTTAAAACCTTTGATCCATTCGTCGGCACCTAACATATTGAAGTTGGTGGCACTGATGAAATATAATGGCACTTCGTTTTTATAAAAAAATCTTCGAATGTCGGCAACGCCGTTAAGCATTTCCGGAGCTGAAGTCTTTTTTACCACGGTTGCTTTTTTATCGTTGACAACTATCTTTTTTTTTACTGGTATTACTTTTTCATTCTTGACGGCTATCTTTTTCTTTGCTGGTATTACTTTTTTAGCACTCATACGTTTTCTTTAATTTTTTTAGATTTTTTATTACTTTTTTGCATGCCCATGGCTCCCATGGAAGTTGTCGTTTTATGACGGTCCAAAACACTTTCCCGGAATACCCTAAGACCTAGTTCTGCCCTGTACCCATGAATTTCGCTAACGTCCAAAGCGGTTAGGAAATTGATGATTTCTTCACTAACCACTTGTCCAGGAACAAGTACCGGAAAACCAGGGGGATACGGAATTACAAAAGTGGATGCCACCAAAGTTTTGCCTTTTTCCATAACGGACAAACAATTGTTCAGTGGTACATATTCGTAATTTTCTTCTTCATATGCCAAAAAGTACGCTGCTCGGATATTGCCTCCAGGCACGCCTGGGACCGCTTGAAATGAGTGGTGGAAATAACTAAAATCGGGCAACGGTGGCACTTCCTTGGTCAAGGAATGAATTCTTTTTTGTAGAATTTCCTGTTCCTTGGAATTCAATGCCTTAAACTCTTCATCCAATTCATCCGCGATTCTTAGTAATGCATTGGTGAGGTAGGTAATACTTCCACGCGTGGTCCCTATATTGGTCATAAAGAGAACCGTGTTTCTAGACGTCTTATTTATCTGGATATTAAATTTATCCATGAGATACTTATTCTTAAAAGTATCCCCATCAACACCGGTTTTACCTACATACAAGGTTATTTTAGTCGGATCTAAGACAAATTCGTCATTTTCCCAAGCTTCTTCCATTCGGTTCCATCCTTCTTCTTTTGAGTAATATTCTTTCAACCCCGATTGACGATAGGTATCCGGAATAAAATTACGTACTGTTAGGATGTCAAAATATTTGCTCAATTGGGGATTGTCATTTATTTTGGCGCGGAGTACCATGGCCATTTCTATGCTTTTTTCCACCAACTCAAAACCTTCCAACTGTACTTGTCTACGACCCACATCAAGGGAAGCCAACATTTGATAATTTGGCGAGGTAGAAGTATGCGTCATATAGGCTTCCAAGAAAGTTTCTTCACTTTTTCGTCTAAAATCCTCGTCCCAAATATGAATCATGGAACCTTGCCTAAAACTACTCAAGGTTTTGTGGGTACTTTGAGTGGCGAATGCCCTTATACGTACCTTATCCGGATCGGGTAGTATTGAAATGTCATTTGCCCCCAGTGATCCAATATATGTGGAATATTGTTTTTTATAGTCGCTACTTTTGTATTTGTCGTATAATTTGTTTGCGGTAAACATGGCAGTCCGTTGTTTATAATTGGTGCCGAAACTTGCAAAAGCGAACCACGCTTCGTCCCATAAAAAAATCATATCCGGCTTTATGGCCAAAACTTCTTCCATCACCCTTTCAACGTTATAGACCAAACCATCAAAGGTGCAATTGGTCAATAACAGCATTTTAGCCTTATTCAACCTTCCGGCAGCTTTCAACTGCAGTAATTTGCTTTTGATCTGCTGAAGGGGAACAGCCCCGTACATCGAATATTCCTCGATAGGATATGAATCGAGATACACCGGAAAGGCTCCTGATAAAACCAAACCGTAGTGGTGCGACTTATGGCAATCCCTGTCGATCAACACGACATCGCCGGGTTGTACCAGAGCCTGCATTACGATCTTGTTTGCGGTAGAAGTACCGTTGGTAACAAAGTACGTATGTTTTGAACCGTAGGCATCACGTGCCAATTCCTGAGCTTTCTTTAAAGGCCCAGTAGGTTGTAGCAACGAATCGAGGCCTCCAGTAGTCGCAGAGGTTTCTGCCAGAAACATATTTCTTCCGTAGAAATCGCCAAAATCATTGATCCATCGTGATTTAAATACCGAATTTCCACGGGAGATAGGCATTGCATGAAAAACACCGGTGGGCTTTTGGCTGTATTCTACCAAGGCTGAGAAAAAGGGTGTATTATACCTTTCAGCAATACCACGCATGATGGTCAAATGTAATTCTTGTATATCTTCCGTCTGATAGAAGATACGCCTAAAACTTTTAATTGTGCTGTCCTTTAAATATCCCAAGGCGGTATCAGTCACATAATAGGCATCCAATTCAGGTCTGAATTGTTTGATTAAAGTGCCGATCAAAGGGCCAAGATCTGTTTCAGGTTTTGTTGAGTAATCCAACTTGGTTACCTGTTGTATATAGGGTTTAATGAGCGGAGTAATGAGTTTGGAATGATAGGGAGGCGCATACCGCACTACGACTGCCTGTATGTTGTGGTTAAAAAGCAAGGCGATCATCGCGTCTTGAAACGATCGTTGTACGATTATACCATAGGTAAATTTGTCTTTAGGCGCGTGTAGATTTCTAAAACTATTTTTGAGCTCATCCTCTTCTTCCACCGACATATTGTCGACGAACAAGACTTCAAAATGATTTTTTCTGATGGTGTTGAGCTGTTCGTGCTCTTCAACGGATTCTATGCTATGCTCGTCATAGTTCAGAAAATCAGGATTGCGCTTATAACTATCCCCTACCAGTTGTTTTGTGGTTTCTGATACTAAATTGGCCAAGGAGGTATGTTCATTTTTCAAAAGGGCCTTTTCAAGTTTTTGAATACGCACCATCCCTGGAGTGGCGAAATAAACCGCCACGCTTTTTAAATCTTTTAAAATCGATTTTGCATCACTTATGTATTTTTTTTCATTTGCAGACCCTTTTTTGCATCTTGCCAATTCGGCTGTGACAATTTTTAGTTTGTTCCAGTAATCAACCCTTAGTTGGCCGATGTTATAATATGGTGCTGTTTTTATGTTTGTTTTAATCACAGTTTAGTTTTTAGAGTATAAGGCTAATTTATTCCCTTGGGAATCGATAAAAATGGCAAAATAACCCATCTCTTCACTAATAAGGGTTTTAGACATTATAATCCGCCCACCCGCTTCTTCCACTTTGTTCAAGACATTGCTCAAATCCTTTCCCCCATTGAGATAGACCAAGGGGCCACAATCACTGGGCACATATCCTTGACCTGCAATTACGCTACCACCAATGCCTGTTGTGGTAGGAAAAAATGCCATGGCATTCTCATTCGTGTTTTGTTGTTCCATGGTAATACCGAAAATGTGATTGTAAAAATTGACCGCCTGTTGAAAGTCAATGGCCGGTATTTCAAACCAACTCACATAATCTTTGATTCCTACTGATTTTTTCTTTTTTCCTTGAGGTACTCCTCCCATAGTTTTTGTTTTAATTTAAGCCATCCCCTTTGTAATGTATGGGTGATGAATGATGTTCTAGTTTGTCTTCCTTTATTATTAGTTCTGTCAATTTATCCAGTCGGTTAGGTTTTATCAGTGGCCCAAGAGAATCAAGATAGGGATGCGGGGCATCTGGTTGATATATTTTGAATTGACCTAAATGATCCCTGAAACTTTTCAACGGCTGGCCTAGGCGTAAGATGCCCAATTCACGGCTCCTTTTCACCCTAGAGATATTTAATTCAAGTGGAATAATTTCCTCAGTCCCTTCTGATTGGTGTATGACAAGACCATCTGGTCCGCAGACTATTGAACGTCCGGTACCCCCTGTATCCAATCCATTAACATCGAAGAAGTAACATTGATTCACAGAAGCCATTGCCCTTACAATGGACAACTCAATATCGCGATCTATGGTACCCGACATGGTAGGATGAAGTATGACCTCTGCACCCATTGCTGCCAATGTTCTTATTGTTTCCGGGAACCACATATCGTAACATATAGACACCCCGAATCTTCCTACCTCCGGCACATCGAACACACAAAATTCCGTTCCAGCGGTCACGCCGACCTCGTAAGGATAGAAGGGAAACATTTTACGATAGCGCGTTACGATTTCCCCTTTTGGGTTGATAACAGTCGCGGTATTATATATGTTACCATTGCTCTTTTCGAATATCGAACCAGGAAGCAGCCAAATGCCGTATTGCTTCGCCTTGGCTTGCATTTCTGCTTCAAAATTATTGGGTATGGGTTGTGCGGTGTGAGTTAATGGGCCAAAGGCGCATAACTCACTGAACATGATCATTTCTATCCACGGATAAAGATTCATGGTGATATCTATTTTCAGCTTCATCATTTCCACATTGGAAGCGACTGCCGATACTTTCATTTGTACTCCTGCTATTGCGAATGGTTTCATATATTATTAAGCGCTTTTTTAATTTCGTTTTCCAAAATGGATAATCCTTTCTTCAATTGTTCGTCTGTAATGACTAACGGGGATAATATGCGAAGCACATTTTTATACGTCCCTGCACTCAATACGATCAAACCGTTTTCTGCACAACCTTTAACGATTCGTCCGCAAATTTCAGAATTGGGTTGCCTAGGGTCTCCATTTTTCACAAACTCAATGCCGATCATCGCACCAATGCCCCTGACATCACCTATTGCGGGACATTCCTTCATTAAGTTATTCAATCGGGATGAAATGATATTGCCTACTTCCACCGCTCGCTCGTTCAAATTAATTTCTTTCATATATTTAATAGTAGCCGAAGCTGCGACACAACAAATGGGACTACCAATATAAGTGCCTCCAATAGAGCCTGGGGCTGCGGCATCCATGATTTCTGCCTTACCAACTACTGCTGCAATCGGAAGTCCGGATCCCATTGATTTTGCATATGTGCTAATATCGGGCTGTACCCCATAATGCTGCCAACTCGCCCAATGACCCGTGCGACAGAATCCGCTTTGTACTTCATCCATGATCAACATAATCCCATGTTCATCACAAAACGCCCTCAATCCTTCCAAATATCTTTTAGGAACAGGATTAAAACCACCTTCACCTTGTATCGGTTCAATAATAATGGCTGCAAGCTCAGTTACATCCACAAGATTTAAGGCGCTTTCATGAAGTCGTTTAAGTTCAATATCCACAAATTTATCCAAGTCACTTTCTCCATGATACCTATAAAAATTGGGAAAAGGAAGCCTGTATACCTCTGGTGCGAATGGACCACAATTATACTTATAACTCACTTTACTTGTCAAAGTCATTGCCATCATGGTTCTGCCATGATAAGCGCCTGTATAACAAAGAACCGCTGACTTTTTTGTGGCTTGTCGAGCGATTTTGATCGCATTTTCAACAGCTTCCGCCCCTGTGCTGACCAACATCACTTTTGTTTTTTCCCCATGAGGTAGAATTTCTGCCAACTCCTCACATAGCTGAATGTACGGTTCATACGTCACTACATTAAAACTGGTGTGTAAATATTTCCCAGCTTGCTCACGTATTGCTTCTACAACTGGTTCAGGGCAATGTCCGGCATTCACGACACCAATTCCGCCTGCAAAATCGATAAGTTCACGGCCCTCTACATCAATAATAATGGCGCCTTTTGCTTGTTGTACGGTGGCCGTATTGAATACCCCTACGCCATTGGCCACAACGATCTTTCTCCTATTGAATAGGTCTTGTGACTTGGTCAAATCTTTTATCATATTAAAATTTCAGTTTTTTATAAGATACCATTAATAATATGGTTTGTACTATATTCTCAACTATTGATTCGGATTAGAGACTAAAAGAGCGAGGCCATCTACTACATTAACATTTTGCCTACAATATTACCTGAGAGGTCATAAAGCAGTCTAAGTGTATATAGGCCGTTATTTAAATTCAGCTCATATAGACTTCGATCAGGGGACTGAACATGGTAAATTTGTCGAAGTTCATCCTTATTGGTTTTTTCATCCAATGTAAGTTGTAACCGTTCCGGAATTTTGTCCAAGGACACTAAGGTGACTGTTTCCAGCCATTCTCCTTCACTATTGAACAAAGCTGTGCATTTGTTCTTTTTATAGGTAAAATTCACATGCCATTTAAAAACATCCACTTGTTGCCATAAAATATGGGATGCCTTTGGAAATCTTGAATGAAAGGAGCGCAGCACCAAAGGGTTCACAATAGTTCTTTTGTATCTGAACAAACGCTTTAATGATATTGACATAGGTTAATAAATATTTTTTCGATTAGTATTCGATTTGGTGCTGGGGTAATCATTCCAACACTTTTTATTGGAATTGCACCACAGGTCGAAGCTAGTTATGCACCTTTAATCAAGTTTAAAAATGAAACGGATTTATCCTAGTTTAAGGATTCTTCGAAGATGTAGCCGACTTGACTTAACCCAAAGTCTTAAAGTTAGGTTATTATACGTGTGAGAACAGCTACCTAGGTAGCACATGTCTTAAATCATTTCTTTAAATAAAATGGAATGTTGGAGGATTGGTATATGAAACCCCATACAAAGGGTTTTAGGGAATAAATTTTTCCTCGGCAATAGACAATAGTAGCTCTAAGTTCTTGACATTGATCTGCTTGCGACTTACCGAAATCGCACCGCAACGTTTAAGCTCCTGAATGTGCCGACTGACCACTGCCCTCGTCGTACCGATGAGTCCAGCGATTTCCTCATTGGGAAGGTTATTGATCAATTCGAGTTTTCGGGTTTCCCCGTTGATGTTTTTCAACAACAAACTAGAAAGTCTTACCAGTGTATTGTGCAGGGTTACGTCTGTGGCAACATCCATGAGCAGACGCATTCGATTGCCCAAATAATACAATATGGCCTTATGGGCTATTGGATATTCATTGATCCAATTACGCATTTGATCCATTGATATTTTTAAGATTTCAGAAGTATCAAGGGCTTCCCAATAAACATCATGCGGTTTCGTATCCAATAAAGACAATACATCAAAAACGTCGCCATCGGACAAAACAAAAACCGTATGTTCCCTGCCCGTATCCGGATTGGATTTGAACACCTTGATCCTACCGGAAACGATGAAATGGAAGGTAGTGGACACTTCAAGGCTACTTTTAAAGCTTTTAACGTTCCAATTCACCGCGGTCATTGAACCCAATAGTTTGTCGATGGCCTCATCACTGGATTCTTTAAAAAAACTCGCTTGTTGTAAAGCCTTTCGGTACTCGGTAAATTTGATATTTTGATGGTTCATCCAAAACTAAAAATAATAGGTAAGTTAGTGAATTAAATAGGCAATTCGAAATTAAGCACTAGGTTGGTCATTGATGTTTTGGATAGTTGAAGGATTCCCAACAAAAAACTAACACTAGGGCCAAATACCAGCAGATCACCCAAAATAAGAAGTGGCCTCGGTATTCATGCGGGAACTTGAGCACCCTTTCAACCTAAAAAAGCGGATAAACTCCGAAAAGTCATCCGCTCATTGTTGTGTAGTGGCATACTACTAATTATCGTCAGTGGCGTCATCGATTTCATCCCCGATTTCTTCAACGCCTTCTTCCAGGTCATCACCGACTTCCTCAATGCTATCCTCTACCTTTTCCTTTGTTGTTTTCTCCCGACAGCTGGTAGCCGCCATTATGGTCATTACTGTGAATAACAACATATATACTGTTTTTTTCATTCTGTGTGTTTTTAAGGTTCTTAATTTTTTTTCTTCAAATGCTTATTAAATCTTTTTTCTTCCGGTAATCAAGGAGATTATAAAAAGAATTATGAATATGAAGAATAATATCTTGGCGATACTGGCAGCACCTGCTGCAATACCTCCAAATCCAAAAATTCCAGCAATAATCGCCAATATGATAAATGTGATTGTCCAACGTAACATAATGATTTGTTTTAAAGGTTAATACTATTCGCAGCAAGCTATCTTACTCGCTATCAAAACAAAGTTGCAAAAATGTAACGGTCTGGCTTAACGCTATCGCAACAATGCTTTGCTCTTTTGTAATGATTGATTATCAGTGATTTATAAAAATATGCTTTGTTTCTTTGGAAAATCTTCACCTGAAATCCTATAACTAAAATGCTTCGATTCCCAAAATAACACCCTTGCCGTATGTCTCTATAGAACATAATAAAAGGAGGCCATATGCCTCCTTTTATTGAAATGCTTCCTATCATATCATGTTATGATCTGATATCCTCCAAAGTCTTGATGGTATTGAATCCGACTTCGATAGCGTTACACTGTTTTTTCAGTAACAACTCCGTACTTGGAGGCAAAGCCGTTTCATTTAAAACCTCTTTATACTCTTTTACAGCGGCTTTTTCTCCTCGAATAGCCTCTTCCAACATAGCTTCCTCACTGTTAGAGGTGAACATGGCTTTGATGTCCATCCAGGTACGATGTGCTTTAGAGGTCATGCTATCGCCCTTTTCGACGTCCTGACCAAAAGATTTGATTTCCGTTTTCAACTCATGCCCAAACGTGTAGCGTTGCTTTGCTTTTCGTTCAAAGAACCCTTTTAAATAATTATTCTCAGTGTTCTCCGCGGCCTTTTTGAACCCTTTCTCCGCGTCATAGGTTTTTTCCAAAAGGTCGTTCAATTTGTTTCCAATAGTTTCTGTATATGTATTCATACGTTAAAATATTTAAATGGGCAATGCATTTGCTTTTCAGATGCGCATCGCTTTACATCTTCGGCGCTTTCCTTCCATTTACCTGCACTACGTAGCACTCACTTCACTCTTTACGTTTCCTTAAACCCGTTTTAAATTCCATTTTAAGTGCATTGGGTCATACATGTAAAAGGAATGGCGCTTGTCTTTTAAACTGGTACAAAGATAAAGTAGGTCCTCGGGGTCGCTTTGTTCATTTACATAAAGCCTTGACTCATTTCAAAATCAAGTCAATCCTTACACCCGTAGTATAAGAAGGGATGCAAAAAAACCCGAAGTTGGTTACTCCCCACCTACCTCACTTTTAATGCATGGGTATTGTCGTTCACTTACCATGAATTTTAGTTGCTTCTGGCCTACCTTCCCATGAAACGCCATTACGATAACAATCGGTATATGTGTCAACATCAAAAGCAAAAGAGTCAAGGAGCCTTACATAAGTCCTTTAAATTTGTGGTGTACTGAAAATGACGTGAGAGCCACGTTAAGAAAAAACTTAAAAATTACTTTATGAATTATTTAAATATGGATGACAAAAAATTAGTGCCCGTTGTAGCAGAATTGAATCAATTATTGGCTGAATACAATGTGTATTATCAAAAAATGCGAAGCTTTCATTGGAATGTTCTTGGAAAGAACTTTTTTGATCTTCACAATCAGTTCGAGGAGCTATACAATGATGCCAAAATAAAAATCGATGAAACAGCAGAGCGGATTTTAACCCTTCGTTATCATCCGGTAAGTACGTTCGGTGAATATTTAAAATTGGCTGAAATAGAAGAAACATCAGCCCATATTACAGATGTTGAAATGGTGGGTCATATTCTCAAGGACCATCAAACCCTTCTAAAACAAATGAAAAAAGTTATAGACAAAGCCGAAAAAGCAGGAGATGAGGGAACGATAGATATGATAGGAGCCTATATTGGGGAATTGGAAAAATCGAGTTGGATGTTGGATGCATGGAACAGAAAAACCGCAGACCAGCTGAAGAAAATCGAAATGAGCAAGGCTTCTTAATATAGTACACATAGAAATATATTAAGAAATAAAATCAAAATATTCCATAATCATGAACACTAAAATACAACAATCCTTTTCTGACATTTATGACAAGCTTGTAGGATGGATGACATCATTCATCGAAAGTCTACCCAACATTCTTGTGGCAGTAATGGTAATGGTCATATCTTATTATGCGGCCCGTTATGTGAATAAATGGATGGAGCGATTGGCCTCCAAACGCATTTCACAAGACAGTATTTCAAAACTGATAGGAAGGGTTTCCGCGGTAATTGTGGTCTCACTAGGATTGATTTTAGCCTTGGGTGCATTGGATTTAAGCAAGACCTTGAATACGTTATTAACAGGTGCAGGAATTTCCGGTTTGGTGATTGGTTTAGCGCTTCAAGGTACTTTATCCAATCTGCTATCGGGAATTATCCTCTCCTTCCGTAAGAAAATAGAAATCGGGCATTGGATCGAGACGACCGGATATTCTGGCGAAGTTGTCGATATCAATCTTAACAGCCTCGTTTTAAAGGAATTCGATAATAATTTGGTCATCATACCCAACAAGCTTATTATCGAAAACCCCTTAAAAAACTATTCCATTACCGAAAAAATGCGAATAGCAGTAACGTGTGGTGTAGGTTATGAATCAGATTTGAATGAGGTTGAAACGTTGGTCAAAGAAGCCATATCTGGCATTTACCAACAACATAATGGTAGTGAAATCGAGGTTTACTTTAAGGACTTTGGTGATAGTTCGATCAACTTCGTTACGCGATTCTGGGTCGATGCAACGGATGCCAAGAATAGATTAGAGGCAAAAAGTGTTGCCATCATGGCCATTAAGAAGACCTTCAAAGACAACGACATCAACATCCCATTCCCTATTCGTACGCTTGAATTCAATAGCAACCTGAATCTCAAGAACGTCAATTAGCACTAGACTGTCAATCAGCATTGATTTTTAATACCCTACTCCATCGTCATAACACATTCCAAAAATAAATAGCGCCTAAAGCATAGATTTTGTAAATATCGCAGAAATTGGACTTCTTTATTAGTAAGGGGTTCGATAAAACAAAAAGATTGATTTGGTCCGTTTACAAAAGGTCCCTAGAAATAGGGGCTTTTTCGATTTACCGATTAAGCAAAACCCTTTCTATCTATGTCGTTTTTTGTGGAAACACAAAGCCATCTGCATTAAAAAAATTCCTACATTCGTTTCAGGCGTGCTTTAAAAGAGCCCGTTTTTTTTAAATAATCTAAATCATTTAAATAGCGCTTATCTATTCGTTATGACTGAAATAGTAATCGATGCTAAAAATACAGAAGGAACCGTAAAACAGCTTCGTGTTGCCCTTAGGGGCGCCATTGAAGAGCGATGGGGCGAGCATACCTTGACAATGGACAATGATCTGGCGAAAGGAACGATTCGCTTTATAACTTTCGATTGGGGAGTGAACCTTTTGGAGTATGATATTACTTTTTTTGATGATATCTGTCTTATTATGGATGCATCAGAATTCAACCCTATACATTTTACCTACTGTTTAGAAGGGCATTGTGGGCATCGCTTTGGCTATCAATCCGAACCTGACATCAAAACACTCGAACAATTTCAATCAGTTATCATTACCTGTAAGGATGGGGGTTATAATTATTGGTATTTTCCAGCCAATAAGAAGTTGGAAATCAATGTTATTCAAATTACGAGGAGGCATTTTTTAAAAAGGCGTCTTTCTAATCTGGATGCCCTTAACAAGAGACTTTATGAAGTTTTCTTGGATACCGATCACGAAAATACTTTTGCCTACTTTGGGGCATACAACTTAAAATTGGCGAACAAGATAGGTGCCCTAAGAAAGATAAAATCAAAAGGAATGATCCGTATGATGATGATCGAGGGAATGATTTATGAAATTCTCTCCTTGCATATTCTTCAGCATGATAAAGCGGTCAAGAACAAAGCCCCAAAAACAAGCTTGCTCCATTCAGAATTGAAAATTGTGCGCAAACTCGCAAAAAGGATTGCCAACGATGTCTCCCAAGATTATTCCTTGGAACAACTATCGCTTGAGTCAGGGCTCTCACAGGCAAAACTACAAGAAGGATTCAAGAGTATTTACAAAAGAACCGTTACCGAATATATCAGGCACACCAGATTAGAGGTGGCACGGGATTTAATACGGACCACAGATTTGAATATCTCACAGATTGTATATACCATCGGGTTCAGTAGTCGAAGTTATTTCTCGAAGATCTTCAAAAATAAATATGGGATAACACCAAGCGAGTTTCAAGAAAATGCCTTGATTACTGTTGAGGCATAAAAAAAGAACGCTCTTTTAAAGAAGCGTCCTTTCCTAACAACCGACCAATCAAATATTTTTCACTTGAATAGCTTTCCCATCCAATAAATGATCCCATATTTTTTTGCGGCTGACAAGGCTATGTTGAGCCATTTGTACGCGCTCAAATCCTGTTTAATCCCCAGTTTCAAATATTTCATTTCTTCCAAAGCGATTTGACGCTCCAGACGCAATCTTTTTAGGTCCAATTCTATCTCTTCAAGGTTATTGTACGTTTTCATTTAATCGAAAAATTGTTTTGAAATTTTTTTAACTATTACCGAATCTATTTTCCTCCTGAATATATAGAGCAATGCACTTATCATAACTAAAATAGAAGCGACGATCAAGCAGGCGAAAACCATATTTTCGATAAGCTCGCCCAAGGCCAAGGTTGCAGCCACGACCGCAAGGATCAATCCCAAGAACAGGAAACTACCAACGAGTAGCAGCTTACAAAACATGCCTGTCAGGGTAGCGATCTGTTGAAACACTTTTAACTGGTAATATTCTTGGGTCTTTCTATAATATACCTCGCCAACATCAAGGGCTTTATCAGTAGTCTGGTTTAAAGATTCAATAATACCCATTACGATGTTTTCTGTAGTTTTTTGTTCTTATTTTTTAACGCTGCAAGTTTTCGTTCCAATGTGGTGATAACATCCTCGGTTTTATAACTTACGTCAGAAACTATACCTTCCATTCGTGTTTCGAGCGTCTCCGATTCGGAGGAAATTTTTGAAACCACCCTATCCTTCAAATCCATTGCGTTATTCGTAATCGATTCTTTTGTGGCAGTTGCTTGATCGGCTATTTTTCTGCGTGTTACTTCTCCCTTGTCCGGGGCGAATAAGACTCCCAAGGCCGCTCCGATGGCAGATCCCGCAATGATTGCTAATAATGTATTTCCTGTATTGTTCATAGTATTTTGTTTTAAGTTATATAGCGGCTTTCGCTATTTGTTACTACAAAGATGGGGATTAACCGGCGTTTTGCTTTGCTCAAATACTAAAAAGATCAACGTAAATGAAAGTGTGCAATAAAATGCACTGGCCATAAAAACTTTTCCTATCCCAAACAAAAAAAGCCCCTCGGTTAATAGAAGCTTTCTTCATAAGTACGGGCGGGGAGATTTCCCTTGACTTCGCTCGGGACAGGCTTCTCGTCACTCCCGATAAAATTCATATATCAACAAAAAAGCCCCTCGATCAAGAGAGGCTTTTTGCAATGTACGGGCGGGGAGACTTCCCTCGACTTCGCTCGGGACAGGCTTCTCGCCTCTCCAGATAAAATTCATATATCAACAAAAAAAGCCCCTCGGTTAAGAGAGGCTTTTCCCTTTGTACGGGCGGGGAGACTCGAACTCCCACACCTTGCGGCACTAGATCCTAAGTCTAGCGTGTCTACCAATTCCACCACGCCCGCATAGAATGCTCGATAATCCTTTACGATTATC
>NZ_JBATHS010000335.1:0-11483 GCF_049667165.1 Maribacter sp. | reverse complement strand
CATCAATCGAGAGATGCAGAGTTGAATAGGGCTCCCAAAGTGAATAAAAAAGACCATTCCGCCTAGGCGGAATGGTCTTTTTTATTCACTTTGGGAGCCCTATTCAACTCTGCATCTCTCGATTGATGACTTCCAACGCTTCCTTGGCATTCGCAGATTCAGCGATTGTTTGGATAGTTAGGCCGCTATCGGTTTTAATTCGTAGGTCAGCCCCGTGCGCTATCAATAATTTTAAGATTTCCACCTTATTGTAACGGGCCGCGTAAATAGCCGGGGTCATCCCCATCGATTTTCGATTGACTTCCTCTCCCAAGGAAATCAATTTTTGCACTACTTCGATATCCCCTTGCACAATGGCCTTGCAAAATGGATTGATCTGCACTTTTTCCACGACGGTGTAATTACCATGTAAAGATGCAAGTTGATGTTGATGGTTGGCCGTAGCCGATGTGCAGAAAAGCATAAATACCCCCGCAGCGATTAATACTGTTTTCTTCATGATGATTGTTTTTTGCACCGGATGAAATCCAGTACTGATTGATGAATAATTTATAGTATACTATAAATATAGACTTCGCTTCAAGCATAATGTTTCAACTTTAACTGTTAAATAACTAAATTTTAACATCCGCCCTACGACTATAAAAATGTGCACAATTCGCTTTGAAAGTTAAAAAAAGGCCCTTGCAGAACTAGTTATACTAATCGTAACACCTTACTTTTGTAGCACGAAATAAACACATCATGAACAAAAAAGTAATCTTAATGATTTTGGATGGTTGGGGCAAATCCCCCGACCCTAAAGTTTCAGCAATTGACAATGCAAATACACCCTTTGTAGATTCCTTATATACGAAATACCCCAATGCTAATTTGCGTACCGATGGTATGAACGTGGGTCTCCCAGAGGGCCAAATGGGCAACAGTGAGGTGGGACATATGAACCTTGGGGCCGGGAGGATCGTTTATCAAGACCTGGCCAAAATAAATCTTGCCGTAAAGGAAAATACCTTAAAGGACGAAGCTGTCTTAAAACAAGCTTTTGAATATGCGAAAACGAACCATAAGGATGTTCATTTCTTGGGCTTGGTCAGTAATGGCGGTGTGCATAGCCATACCGATCATTTAAAAGGATTGATCAAAGCGGGGCAGGATTCCGGTGTTTCCAACATGTATATTCACGCCTTCACCGATGGTAGGGATGTAGACCCTAAAAGTGGTAAGGGGTTTCTGGAAGACCTAACCCAATTCTGCTCGGATAAACATGCCAAATTGGCCACCGTGATTGGCAGGTACTATGCCATGGACAGGGACAAACGATGGGATCGTGTTAAAAAAGCCTATGATGTGATGGTCAATAACGTGGGGAAAAAATCTAAGGATATTGCCCAGTCCCTACAAGAAAGCTATGATAAGAACATAACCGATGAGTTCATCGACCCCATTGTGATGACCGATGGTGATGGGAACGCTTTGGCACATATCAAGGAAGATGATGTCGTGATCTTCTTCAATTTTAGAACAGATCGTGGAAGGGAGTTGACCCAGGTATTGAGTCAAGTAGATATGCATGAATTGAACCTGCATAAGTTGAACCTCTATTATGTGACCTTAACGAATTACGACGATTCATACAACAATGTGCATGTGGTATACGATAAGGAAAATATTAAGGAAACCTTAGGCGAAGTACTTTCGAAAAATGGCAAAAAACAGATTCGAATTGCAGAGACCGAGAAATATCCGCATGTAACTTTCTTTTTCAATGGGGGTAGGGAAATACCTTTTGATGGGGAACATCGTCTTTTATGTCCTTCCCCAAAAGTAGCCACCTATGATTTGAAACCTGAAATGAGTGCCTATGAAATAAGGGATGCCATTATTCCTGAATTGAAAAAAGGAGAGGTCGATTTTGTTTGCCTCAACTTTGCCAATCCTGATATGGTCGGCCATACGGGTGATATGAACGCCGCGATAAAAGCGTGTGAAACTGTAGATAGTTGTGCTAAATCGGTGGTCACGACAGGGTTGGAAAATGGGTATACGACCATTCTCATTGCCGATCATGGTAATTGTGAGACCATGATCAACCCTGACGGTTCGCCCAACACGGCCCATACCACCAATCCAGTGCCTTTGATTCTTATCGATAATGATATCAAAGCGATTAAAGATGGGGTTTTAGGTGATATCGCTCCGACAATCCTGAAATTAATGGGGGTACCCCAACCTGCATTGATGACGCAAAAACCTTTGGTTTAACGACAAGGTAGATTGTTTTATCTTTGCTGCTTATGATAAAAGTAAAAACACCGGAAGAAATAGAACTAATGCGCGAAAGCGCATTGGTCGTTTCTAAAACCTTGGGCATGTTGGCCGCTGAAATAAAACCAGGGGTCAATGCCCTTTTTTTAGATAAGTTGGCCGAGGATTTTATTCGGGAACAGGGAGCCGAACCCGGGTTTTTGGGCATGTACGATTTCCCCAATACCCTGAACATGAGTCCCAATGCCCAAGTGGTCCATGGCATACCTACAAAAGAACCCCTTAAGGACGGGGACATTATATCAGTGGATTGTGGTGCGTTAAAAAATGGCTTTTATGGGGATCACGCCTACACCTTTGAAGTAGGTGAGGTAGCCCCTGAAACCCGAGAATTATTGAACGTGACCAAAGAATCACTTTATTTGGGAATACGCGAATTCAAAGCTGGCAACCGTGTAGGTGATGTGGCCTATGCCATTCAGAATTATTGCGAAAATCACGGTTATGGGGTTGTCCGCGAATTGGTTGGCCATGGCTTGGGACGCAAATTACATGAAAGTCCAGAAATGCCCAATTATGGAAAACGCGGCCGGGGCAAGAAATTCATGGAGGGCCTTGTGGTCGCCATCGAGCCGATGATCAATATGGGAACCAAAAACATAAAACAACTTAATGACGGTTGGACGATCTTGACCGCCGATGGAAAGCCAAGTGCACATTTTGAGCACAATGTGGCCATCGTGAACGGTAAACCTGAACTATTGTCCACATTTCAATATGTCTATAAGGCCTTGGGAATCGAAAGTGACGAAGAGGATGAGTTTCGGCAAAAGAAACTATTTTTATAGGTGGAAAACGGAAGCTAATTCAAAAACATTCGATTTTGACTAAAATTGAGGTGGGAATTCATAGCTGTTTAATTAAAAATACGAGGGACACGAATTACATCAGTTTTCACCGATGATTAACATATGGGCGATTTAAAATACAAAGATGAGTCATATTATATCATAGGATTATGTATGGATGTTCATAACGAATTGGGGAAGGGATTTAGTGAAATTGTATATGGTGATGCCTTGGAATTGGAATTGAAATCGCACAGTGTACCCTATAGCAGGGAAGTTAGGTTTACTATTGATTACAAGGGGGAAATTTTGTCTCATCAATATATTGCTGATTTCGTCATTGAAGATAAAATCATAGTTGGAATCAAAGCCATCGAAAAATTAGCCAAGACACATATTAAACAGACCTTGAACTATTTAGCTGCATCCAAATTAAGACTAGGTCTATTGATTAATTTTGGTGAGGATAGTTTATCCTACAAAAGAGTAGTCCTTTAAGTTTGCTCAATATAATTCGTGAAAATTAGTGTAATTCGTGTCCAAAATATTCAAGTACATTCTAAACACCATTCCTAGACCTTTACTTATAAAAGTAAGTTATTGGGTTCGGCCTGTGATGGCCTTGTGGCTAAGGGGAAACAAATATACCGACCCTATTGATGGGAAACGGTTCAGGGCTTTTTTGCCTTACGGATACGAAAATCCTAGGGAAAATGTGCTCTCCCCCGCTACCCTTTCCTTAGAACGACATCGATTATTATGGTTGTTTCTTCAACGGGAAACGGATTTTTTCAGTTCAAAATTAAAAGTATTGCATTTTGCCCCAGAACAGGCTTTTTATAAAAGATTCAGAAACCTTTCGAACCTGGATTATACCACCACCGATTTAAACTCACCCTTGGCCGATGTTGAAGCGGACATCTGCAATTTGCCTTTTGACGACAATACCTTTGATGTGATACTCTGCAACCATGTCTTGGAGCATATCCCCGATGACCATAAGGCTATGCAGGAATTGTTTCGTGTTCTTACACCCGGTGGATGGGGTGTTTTTCAAATTCCGCAAGACCTGAACCGGGAACGGACCTTTGAGGATGATAGTATTACCGACCGTAAGGAACGCGCCAAAATATTCGGGCAATACGACCATGTTCGTATTTATGGCAGGGATTATTTTGATAAACTTCGAAATGTCGGTTTTGAAGTGGAGGAAGTACATTTCACCAAGCACCTTAGCCGGGAAGAATTGGATAGGTACAGATTGGCCGTCAACGAAGTCATTCCCTTCGTTCGAAAGCCCTAGTCCGCCACCAGCTTTTGAAAACCTGGGGTCATGTATTCCTTGGTCTGCCCATCATCATCCAAATAAATCACATAGGCTTGCAATTCATTCTGTGCTGCCAATATATCCTTGCATCGTTCCAAGTCCATCGCCATGAAAGCAGTAGCATAGGCATCGGCTATGGCACATGAACTGGCCAGTACCGTAACGCCTAACGTACTTGCATTTTTGGTGTATCCGGTTTTCGGGTCAATGGTATGCACATATTTTTTACCGGTAATCGAGTCTATCCTGAACTTGCGGTAGTTTCCCGATGAGGCCAAGGCCATATCCTTTAGATGGATCAAGATCTTTAACCTTCTCCCCGCTTCGACCTGGGGGTCATCGATACCAACCACCCATGGTTTCTGTTTTATTTGGTTCATTCCCTTCCCCACCAATTCGCCACCCACTTCAAGCAGGTAATCATCAATTCCTTTTTGATCCATCATTTTGGCCAATCGGTCTATGGCATATCCTTTGGCTATGGCATTGAAATCCAAATAGGTATTCGGGAATTGCTTTTGAATGAGGTTTTCAGGGGTTATATCCACCTTGTCAAGCCCCACCCATTGCATAAGACTATCTACTGCTGTACTATCCATATTGACTTTTTTGCCCGGACCAAATCCCCACGCATTGACCATAATACCCACTGTTGGGTCAAAATAACCATCGGTTTTGGCATATATTTCCTTGGAAAGTGTAAATACCTCGCGAAACATATGGTCAACGGTAACATCCTCACCTTCATTGATTCTTGAAATATCGGAAGTAGGAATGTAGGTTGACAAAGATCGGTTCACCACATGGAAGACCGAATCGATTTCCTGTTGAAAATCCAGTTCTCGATCCGCCAAATAAATTATACTGTAGGATGTCCCCAAAGCACCTCCTACGTTTGTATTCTTGACATATTTATCAGGGGCTTTGACACAAGACAGTATGGCCAACGCAAGTAGTACCAATACCCATTTTTTGATTAAGATCTTCGATTTGGTTGCAGGGTAACAAGTACCATATGTAAAACGGTCAATATTATTCAATCTCAATAAGTCCCTCATAATCGACAATATATTCCTCATTTAAGTATACGGGTAAATTTCGATCGGCCGCATTGTAGAGTCCAACGCCCGCATAGTATATTTTTCCTTCATGACTTCGAGCATGGTCTTTCATCTTATCCATTAAATCAAGATCGTACTTTTTCGGGTCTTGGGGATAGACCACATTACGCACCACGATAAAATGTAATTCTTTGTTTTTTAAACACACGAATTGCGGATTTTTCTTGGGTTTACTGTTTACCCCCATAAATTCATACCCCTCCGCCTCAAGCAATCGTCCAACGATATTCATCGCCAAATTATGCAATTCCTGTTCGCTTAGTGGTTTCAATGGGTTTATTTTATGCGTTTTAACTCTTGTTATTGATCCTCTACATCAATTCAGGGTCAAAAAAAACCGATAGGGAGGTATCGGTTTTTTTAAATCATTTAATTCTCGTATGCTATCTAGCAAGATGAGCACAAGGAGTTTATCCTCCGAAATCATCAAAGCGGATATGCTCATCAGGGATCCCAAAATCCTCGCCCATTTTCTGCACGGCCTTGTTCATTAATGGAGGTCCACAGAAATACAACTCTATATCCTCTGGGGATTCGTGTTTGCTCAAGTAATTATCGATGACACAATTGTGTATAAAACCAACAAAACCATCCCCTGGGGCATCTATATCAGCCTTAACCTTCCAATTGTCCTCTTTCATGGGTTCAGAAAGTGCCAAATAGAACTTGAAATTGGGGAATTCCTTCTCCAATCGATAAAAATGATCTAAATAGAACAATTCCCTTTTTGAACGTCCACCATACCAGTAGGAAACTTTTCGCTTCGTTTTCAAGGTTTTGAACAGATGGTACAAATGCGAACGCATAGGGGCCATACCGGCACCACCACCTACATACAACATTTCAGAATCGGACTCATTTATGAAGAACTCCCCATAAGGGCCGGAAATAATCACCTTATCCCCTGGTTTTTGTGCGAAAATAAAAGATGATGCAACGCCGGGGTTTACACTCATCCAACCATTTTTGGATCGATCCCATGGGGGCGTGGCGATACGGACATTCAACATAATCTCCCTACCTTCAGCCGGATAAGAAGCCATGGAATAGGCCCTTTCGACCGTTTCTGGATTTTTCATCACCAAGGGCCATAGATTGAATTTATCCCATTCGGCCTGAAATTTATCAGGGGTCTCATGCTCTTCAGGGTGTGCCGTAATGTCAATATCCGAATATTTGATTTCACAGGGCGGAATCTCAATCTGAATGTACCCGCCTGCTTTATAATTCATATCCTCCGGAATCTCGACAACGAATTCCTTGATGAACGAGGCTACATTGTAATTACGTACAACGGTCCCTTCCCATTTCTTGATACCGAAAACTTCTTCAGGAATGGTAATTTCCATATCCTGCTTTACTTTTACCTGACAGGCCAACCGAGCCCCTTCATTCAATTCCCTTTTAGAGAAATGGGGGGTTTCTGTTGGTAGTGCTTCCCCTCCTCCTGAAAGTACGTGGCACTCGCATTGAATGCAGGTACCCCCACCACCGCATGCGGAAGGAAGGAATATCTTTTGGTTTCCTAAGGTGGACAATAAGGATCCACCCGAGCCCACTTCGATTTTCTTTTCACCATTAATGGTGATGGTAACCGGTCCCGAGGGTGAAAGTTTTTCCTTTGCAAATAATAAGAGGGCAACCAAAGCCAATAATAGAATAAGGAACGATACTACTGTAATTAAAATTGTTCCACCTGTACTTGTAGCTAAAATCATTTCTACTTGTTTATAGCGTCATTATATGAGATCTCTTTTTCATCGATCTCCTTTTTTTTGTCTTCTTTTTTCTCTATCTGTTCGATTTTCGCAGCTGTGGTTTTTTCGGCATCAGCAGCCTCTTCCTCGCCACCACCGGTCAACATACCACCAAAACTTTGAAAGCCGATGCCCATTAACCCGGTAATGATAAAGGTAATACCAAGGCCTCTCAAAGGTGCCGGTACATTTGAATATCGAATCTTTTCACGTATTGCCGCAATCGCCAAAATGGCCAGAAACCATCCAATTCCTGAGCTGACCCCATAATTAAAGGCCAAGCCCAATGTAGCGATCTCTCTGGATTGCATAAATAATGACCCGCCAAGAATTGCACAGTTTACCGCAATCAAGGGTAAGAATATACCGAGGGAATTATAAAGCGCGGGAGAAAATTTTTCAACAACGATCTCTACCAACTGCACCATGGTCGCAATAGTGGCAATAAAAAGGATAAAGGATAAAAAACTAAGGTTGTAATCGGCATATTCAGGTCCCAACCAAGCCAAAGCCCCGTCACGAAGCAAATATTGGTCGAGCAACCAATTCAAGGGTACGGTCACTGCTAAAACGAAGATAACGGCCGCTCCTAAACCTACGGCAGTCGCCACTTTCTTTGATACCGCCAAATAGGAACACATTCCCAAAAATACCGCAAACACCATATTATCTATAAATATGGACTTAAAAAATAATTCTATATGTTCTAACATAATACTATTTTTAAATGACTACTAGTTGTCCTCTATTAATGCTTTGTTCCTAGATCGTTGTACCCAGATAACAATGCCTACAACAATCAATGCCGCGGGAGGTATGATCATGAATCCGTTGTTTTCATAACCTGTTGAATATAATCCCGTTTTAGCAATTGGATTTCCTAAAACCGGGAACCCAAATAAAGTACCTGAGCCCAAAAGCTCCCTGAAGAAGCCTACAATTATTAATATAACGCCATATCCGAGCGA
This sequence comes from Maribacter sp., assembly GCF_049667165.1. Lineage (GTDB taxonomy): Bacteria > Bacteroidota > Bacteroidia > Flavobacteriales > Flavobacteriaceae > Maribacter_A. The sequence goes on along the minus strand of NZ_JBATHS010000335.1, from coordinate 3,197 downwards.
ATTACCAATGCCGTCTAAAAAGGACCGCCAAGGGCCATTAGCGAGAGCAAAGGCCTCGAAACGCCCCATGATAATACAGTTGGTTATAATCAAACCTACAAACACTGAAAGGGTTTTACTTAATTCGTAAGCAAAGGCCTTAAGCACTTGATCCACAATAATCACCAAGGTCGCCACAACGATAAGCTGTACAATGATCCTGATTTTAGAAGGGATGATATTCCGCATCAAGGAAATGACCACATTACCAATACCCAATACAAAGAGTACGGATATGGCCATTACGACCGAAGCTTTTAACTCCGCAGTAATAGCCAATGCCGAACATATACCCAATACCTGAATGGTAATGGGGTTGTTATCGGCCAGTGGGTCAATGATTAAATTCGCATCTTTTTTTGAAAGTAGTGCCATATTATTTAACTCTAATCGTTTCTAAATAGTCCTTATAAAGATTCACGCTTTCGCTGATCATTGCGGAAACCCCATTTCCGGTAATGGTGGCTCCGGCTAAGGCGTCGACCTCATTATCGTCCTTTATATTGTTCAGGGGATCGTTATTACCCTTCGCCACTGTAATTCCCGAGTACTTTGTTCCGTCCAAAATAGATTCCCCCGTGAAATCATCCATAAAATAACGTTGTTTGATATTCGCGCCAAGACCTGGCGTTTCGGCAGCATGATCAAAATAGACCCCTTGGACCACCATTTCTTCATCCAAGGCAACAAAACCCCAAATGGCATCCCAAAGTCCTTTACCCCTCATGGGAATGATATAGAATGTTTTTCCATCCTTATCACCAATGAACAAAGGCAATTTTCTGGTTTCCCCATTTTTTGCCGCTGTAGCCTGTTTTTTAAGGTCGATCAAATAAGCCTGGTCATCCTTGGTGATCTTATCCCCTTCTATGACCAACTGTTCCTTGATGAATTTTGAAAATTCACCTGCAACCTGATTGGTGGGTATAAAATTCACACTCCCTTCCCCTTCATTCTCATTGACTCCCATGGCATAAAGAATGTTCTGCTGTTTTTCCAATCTTTCGTTTTCTTTGATCTTGCCACTCAAAGAAGAGGCTACAAAGGCTAAAATCGTACCCACGACGGCCACCATTAAGGCCGCAAAAATTATGGTGTAACTGTTCTTTTCTGTATTGATTGCCATGATTAAACTGTTTCTGCTTTTAATTCTTCTGCTTTGCTATCGGAATCCTTTGGAAGAATGGTAGCATTCTTGAGTCGTTTCAAACGTTTTTTGATATTGGCCTTCACCACATAATGATCAATGGTCGGTGCAAATACGTTCATCAATAAAATTGCCAGGAAGACACCTTCTGGGTAGGCAGGATTGAATACCCGAATCATTACTGACATGAATCCTATCAAGAAACCATACACCCACTTGCCCCTATTGGTCTGGGATCCGGTAACGGGATCCGTGGCCATGTATACAATACCAAATGCCAAACCACCTACCAATAGGTGTTGCCAATATTCAAAGCTCATTAATCCATAAAAATTACTGGATTCGGTTATGATCCCCATATCAACGATTATATTGAAGATATAGCCCATAACCAAGGAACCGATGACGGCACTCAACATAATACGCCAACTTGCAATTTTACTGAACACCAAAAACAATCCTCCTAAAAGAATCAAAAAAGTTGAGGTCTCACCCACTGAACCAGGGATAAACCCAAAGAACATATCAGAAACAGAATAATTGAGCTCAGCTAGATTGTTTTGGGCCAAGGCACCCAATACGGTCTCACCTGATATAGCATCAGCAGTGCCGGCCCTTTCAACCGCTTCATACACCCAAACCTTATCCCCACTCATCCAGGTCGGATACGCGAAAAACAAAAAGGCCCTAATCGTCAAAGCAGGGTTTAAAATATTCATACCCGTTCCTCCAAAGACTTCCTTACCAATGATCACCCCGAAAATAACGGAAATGGTCAACATCCAAAGGGGCGTATCTATTGGAACGATCAAAGGCACCAACATACCGGTCACCAAATATCCTTCTTCAACTTCATGCCCTTTAATGATCGCAAAAATAAACTCAACACCCAGGCCTACGCCGTAAGACACTACGACCAAAGGCAATACCTTGATAATGCCGATCCAGAAGTTGTCCCATGTAAGAAAATTATCCCACAACGAAAGCTCCCTAGATACATTATTAGCCGCATCGATTGCCGCATAGTATTGATACCCGGCATTGAACATAGAAAAAAGTAAAACTGGTATCAAAGCCAGAATCACCATATTCATGGTTCGTTTTAAATCATCAGCCCCCCGAATATGGGCCCCTGTATGCGTCGTATCATCGGGTGTAAACAAGAAAGTATGGAATGCGGCGAATGCCGGAGCCATTTTCTTATCCCGAAAATGATGCTTAAGTATGTGCAGTCTTTTCTTAAAAGTCAATCTTTTATCACTCATCTTTTAGCCTATTTCTTTGTATAATAAATCCAATCCCTCACGTATGATCTTTTGGTGGGGTTGCTTCGAAATGCAAATGAATTCGGTCAATGAAAAATCCTCAGGAGATACTTCATACAAACCAAGCTGCTCCATTTCATCAAGATCCTTAACCATACATGCTTTTAATAGTTGCATGGGGAAAATATCCATCGGGAAGACCTCCTCATATTGTCCCGTCACCACAAATGCCCTATGTTCACCATTGGTATTTGTGTTTAAATCATATTTTTTATTGGGTTGTAACCATGAGAATGTCAAGGCCCTTGTAGTCGATATTTTATTGAAGACAGGTCGCGTCCACCCAAAGAATTCATAATCATCACCTTCAGGAATAACGGTAACCGTATTATTAAAGTACCCCAAATGCCCATCAGGCCTACTTTTGGCACCGGTCAATACATCCCCATTGATTACTCTGAAATCTTCACCCTTGACGCCGCTTCCATATAGGAAAGTTGCGATTTCTGCGCCGATTTTTGTTTTATAGTATTTAGGGGTCTTTACCGATGATCCGGCCAAAGCCACTATGCGCTCGGCATTGAATGTTCCGGTTAAAAGCAACTCACCGATGATCACAAGATCCTGGGGGGTTATCGTCCAAACCACTTCCCCTTTGTTAATGGGGTCGATCTTATTGATTTGGGTCCCAACAAGTCCTGCTGGGTGAGGCCCTGAAACTTTATGTAATTCTATACCGTTAAGTC
>NZ_JBATHS010000334.1:0-2190 GCF_049667165.1 Maribacter sp. | reverse complement strand
CCATGATGGGTTTGTCGGGATAATTTTTATGACCATAATCATAGATGACACGCCTATAACTATAGCCGACCATATCCAAGGCATCAATATAACCCGATTCGTAACTTGAGGAAGGTAGTATACAGTTAGCAATGACAAATCGGGTAGTGTCTAACTCACGCGTCCAATCCGCCAATTTCTGCGCAGTTTCCCCGATATCGTATTTTCCTCTTGGCAAGATTTCCAATTGTTTTTTGATTTGATCCGGGGAATTGGGAGGTAGTGCCCAAAAATAATTGCCACTCCAATGCATGTTGTTGAAAAAGCCAGTGGCTTCCCCATTTCTGGGATAGGTCCATTCAATTTCATTACCGATGCTCCATTGGATTATTGAAGGATGGTTTCTATGGGCCAATACGGTATTTTTCAGGTCTTTTTCGGCCCAATCCTGAAAATGTTCGGCATAGCCGCGGGTAATGTAATCCACGCTCTGCTCATTCATGTTCTTTCTCTTGTCCTTTGGATTGTCCCATTCATCAAAAAATTCATCCTGCACCAAAAAGCCCATTTCGTCGCAGAGGTCTAAAAATTCTTGGGAAGCTGGATTGTGTGCGATTCGGATGGCATTGCAACCGGCTTCCTTCAATTTCTCCAAACGTCTTTTCCAGAGGCCTTTAGGAACAGCGGCACCTACTAAACCAGCATCATGGTGCAGACAGACCCCTTTGATTTTTCTATTTTTCCCGTTCAGGAAGAACCCTTTATCCGGATCGAAATTTATGGTTCGTATTCCGAAATTCATTTCATGGGTATCTATGGGCTCCCCATTATGTATTATGGTCGTCTTGGAAACGTATAGGGTAGGGGTTTCTATATCCCATAATTCCGGATTGTCCAGCTCTAAACTTTGCTTGTTATTTTGGGCGCTATTTGGCGGAATATTCAATGTGGTGGATTGCTCTGAGACTTTTTTGCCATTGGAATCAAATAGCTCCGTCATCAACTTGAAGTCCTGGGCGGTTTCATACTGGTTCTCGATCTTTATCTCAATGGCAATTTCTGCTTGGTCCGCAGTGACTTTAGGTGTGGTAACAAAAACGCCCCAGATGGGTATGTGCAGTTTGTTCTTGATGATTAACCCAACATTTCGGTAGATGCCTGAACCTGTATACCAGCGACTATCGGCGTATCTGGTTCGGTCTACCTTTATCTCCAAAACGTTGTCGTCGTTTTGTCCGTTGAGTGCATCACTGATATTGAAATAGAAAGGGGAGTACCCATAGGGGTGAAAACCAAGTTCTTTTTCGTTCAAGGAAACAGTAGCATTGTTATATACCCCATCGAACAGGAGGTAAGCTGTTTGCTCCTTATCGAGTTTTAAGGGAAACTTTTTCTTATAATGCCCAATTCCCCCAGGGAGATAACCGGTGGCTCCTTCCCCTGAAATAGAGTCGAAAGAGGCTTCAACACTCCAGTCATGGGGCAGCCTTATTTTTCGCCAATCCGCTTTCTGTTGCAATGAATCTTCTAGTGAGAATTCCCAATCAAAATTAAAGTCAGAAGATCCGAAGGTGGTGGAGTTCGAATCATTGTGATCAGTGCAGGAAAAAATCAACAGTATTATAAGGTATAACAAACTGTTTTTCATTGATGGATTTTGATTATATGTTGTTTGTTTTCAGTAAGGGCCTCAATAAAACCAGTACCAAATTAATGGATTGTCCGGTAAATCCTTTATAATACAACTTGACAAAAACTGCACAGTTTGATAATAAGAAGAAACCGGATGTCCAAACCGGTTTTGGAAAGAAAATGACTGCCTATTTTAGATGTTCCAATATAAACCTAAGGGTATGGCCATACGGTTCAAATGCTTTGGCCGATCAGGATTGAACAATAGCATTACCATGTGTTTTTTATAGAATGGGGAGAAGCCATGAGGCGATTCTCCGAGCTATTTTAGCTCTTTTGTTTTTTAATTGATCGACCTTTCGGCATCCTGAAAACGACACAGGTTTATTGGGCCTGTAAATCCTTAAAGTCAATTCTTGTTGAATTGCGTATTCACTTTAAATACATCGCATGTATCATTGTTGTTAGCTACAAACAACAATTTTCCTTGTTTCTGCTCAATAACCATCATATTACGGACATCCTTGTCGGCAAAAAATCCGGTTTTACTATTTGGCACATAATTAAAACCTCCAGAAC
>NZ_JBATHS010000333.1:0-4507 GCF_049667165.1 Maribacter sp. | reverse complement strand
GAGAACTAGGGATTAAAATACTTCCTGCATAGATTCAGCATATTCTTTGAAATTATCCAAAATGGCCTGCCACCCTTGACGCTGCAGGTCCGTTGGATTCTGACTCTCTGGTTCAAATGTTTCCGTAACCGCTATACCATTTTCTGTTTCCCTAAAATCGATGGTTACCATTCTACCATCATCCAGGGTATATGAAATATGTTCATTGGGAACCACTTCATCATAGGTGCCACCAAAATTAAAGCCCATACTGCCGTCTTTCGCCTCCATCCTCGAACTGAACTTACCCCCTGCCCTAAGGTCATTTTCGGCTTTTGTGGTATGCCAATCGTCGTTGGCCTGATTCCATTTTTTGATGTGTTCCGGTTTTGTCCAAGTTTTCCAAACCGTTTTGATATCGCTATTCACGGTTGTGGAAATGGTGATTTTATCGGTTGCTTTCATAGCTTGTGTGTTTTCTTGTACTCTGAATTTTACAATCTTTTTTACCAAAGCAATGGGAATGGGTTCCTTCAACGGAAACTGTACGGAACCTTTGCCCTGTTTATAAATCGACAATTCTTTTTTGAACGCCGAGTGACCAGTAGGCGTGGCATAGAACCCAATATGTTTATCGAAGGCCGCAAAGTAAACCAGAGGTTTGCCACCTAGTTTATACGACGGCATTCCGTAGCTTATACCCTCCTCTGCCTGTGGCGCAACTTCTTGAATCGCTTTTCGTATGTTTTGCAATAGGGTTTGTTTCTCCTTCGGGAACGATTTTACATATGCATCGACCGTTTTGATCTTTTCCGGTTTCATCACCATTACGCCATGGAATGAATTCCGAACATATTGCCCTCGGTATAGTTGGCTAAGACCATAAAGCCATAATCACCCAGGGATGTCTTTGATTTATACACAATGCCTCCAGCACCTTTTATCCGCGCCTCTTCAACACTACAATCTTGACTGGCAAAATAGACAATCGTGCTATTGTTACCCGCTTTGAAACCCTCCATCTTGATCAAGGCGCCTGATGCTGCGTTCTTCGATTCCATATCGGCAGGAAAAGCCATCATTTGGATTTCCTCTGCTGTTGGGTTCGGCAATTCGGAAAGTTTAATCTGGAATACCTTTTCGTAAAATTCCACGGCCCGTTTTAGGTCTTCGACATAAATTTCGAACCATACTACTGGATTTACAATTTTCATACTACTTTAATTAAGGGTTATTTAAATTACGATTTTTCAGAAAGTTCCTTTACTTTTTCAAAGGCTTTTGGCCAAACTTTCACGAAATAATCGAGATACTGCTCCGCGATATCCATTTGAACAATTAATTCTGTTTTGCCACCGTCATTCTTAAGGGTGTAGTTTTCCATCGCACCTATCCATTGTTTTACCTCATCGCTTGTGGTATCCTCTACCCCATTTTTTACAAAGCCTAAATGTTCGATGGACATGAATTCATTGGGTCGGTTCTTCGCGATACGGGAAACCATTCCTCCTCCATCGGCACTAAGAAAAAGCGCTTTACTGCCTTCTTTCCAATCGGTCTCTGCACGGGAACCTTCCCCAAAAGGTGCCGTCCATTTGGGATAGGTTGCATCGTTCCACAATACGTGCCAGACTTTTTCTTTTGGGGCATCGATGGTCGTTCTAAATTCCTTTCGTTCCATAATTCTACTTTTTTATTGTTTTGGCATTTTCTCGGGTTCCATGTACAACATGCTCCATCGGTGGCCGTCCAAATCGGTAAAGCTTAGAATGTACATCCAACCGGCTACTTCGGTGGGTTCAAAATAGACCTTGCCCCCTGCTTTAGTGACCACTTTGGCGAAAGCGTCCACTTCATCTTTGGACTGTGCATCGATGTTAATGAGCATCTCATTGCTTTTGGAGGTGTCCGTTATCTCATTTTGGGTGTAATTTTTTATGTCCCCTTCTGGAAAAAGCATCAAGACAAAATTGTTGTCCCCAATTAAAAAGCTACCCAAATGATGGAGCTCTTTATGCATGGGATTCTCGCGAAAGCCTATGTCGCGAAAGAACTGTTTCGATTTTTGAAGGTCTTTGACAGGGAGGTTGAGCCAGATTGTTTTCATTGCATATATTGTTTTAAAGCATTGTTTTTTAGCTTTTTACGTGGGGTATATCCAAATATAGTTAGCTTTTGCCCAAATCAGATGGTGCGATTCCGTCAATCCAACGGGTTGATTACGACAAATTCTTTAATTATCTTGGTGCTATTAAATTAACTTGATCATGAAACACGTATCCATACTTGTTCCTAAAGGCCATACCAGCGTGGTCAATATCGGCGGCACCCATCAGATGCTATCGTGGGTCAACGAATTTTTTGAGCGTACCGGCCGGAAACCGCTATTCGATATCCATTTGGTAGGGCTTGAAAAACGAACGGAACAATCCACAGGAATGTTTACCGTAAACCCCGATTTGCTCTTTTCAGATGTCGTCAAGACCGACCTTATCGTAATTCCCGCTATCCATGGGGATTTTGAAGAGAACAAAAGGAATAATGCTGATCTTATTCCTTGGATCGTAGACCAATACAAAGAAGGAGCCGAAATCGTAAGCCTATGCGTGGCCTCTTTCTTTTTAGCCTCCACGGGACTATTGGATGGAAAAGATTGTTCCACCCATTGGCAATATGCGAATGAATTCAGGGAACAGTTCCCCAAGGCCAATCTCATGGATGATCGGATTCTAACGTATTCGGATGGCATTTACACCAGCGGTGGGGCCTATTCCTTTACAAATCTGGTAATCTATCTAATAGAGAAATACGCGGGGCGGGATACCGCGGTCATGGCCGCAAAAGGATTTATGATCGATATCGAGCGTATCAGTCAGTCCCCATTTATGATTTTTTCGGGACAAAAGTCGCATAAGGACCAAGAAATCCTAAGGTCACAAGAATACATCGAACGAAATTTTCAGGATAAGATTACCGTGGAAGAGCTTTGCGATAAAATCGCCCTGAACCGCCGCACTTTTGAACGACGGTTTAAAAAGGCCACTGCCAATACGGTGGTGGAATACCATCAACGGGTAAAAGTTGAGGCTGCAAAAAAGGAGTTCGAAAAGGGGCGAAAAACAGTCAACGAGGTCATGTACGACGTCGGCTATTCAGACCCCAAGGCATTTCGGGACGTGTTCCGAAAAATTACCGATATGACGCCCTTGGATTATTTAAAGAAGTATAGTAAAGTGGCTGTTTAGCTTCTGAAAAGAATGTTTTCCAATAACGTATCCTATGAAAAGCCCTAAACCAGTGCTGCAAAGTTCAAATAAACGAATAAATATATAGTGGATAGACTATCAAGGATCATAATCCTACATTGTATGCCTTTAAACGCAACTTTTTATAGAATCAACATCTATTATAAGAAGATAAATTTCAAAATTCCATGAACATGAAAAAAATCATTATTTTATTCATAAGTTTTTTGGCTATCTACTCATGTTCAGACAAGGAAGATCCAATCGGGAAATGGGGCGACAATATTAAACTATCTCAAAAAGTAGTGAATTTTACAGCTGAACAAAATTCAACGGTTGTTACTACTCAAGGAACATGGTGGTGGATTAATGGAATTGGACTCAATGACGATTGGAATTATGACCTAAACGAAATAGATACTACCAAAGACAATTTTGTGATTGAAGAAGACGATTTTAAAATTGAAAGAAAAAATACAACCGAAATTCACATTTCAATGAATCCAAACCAAACTGGATTGGAAAGAGTTTTATTAATTGGATTGCAAGCCGGGAATTACGGGGATGGGATTATGGTTATCCAAGCTGCCGATTAAAAATAACGGCATACAACAAAACCTGTTATGAAATGCCTTAGTCCATTTCTTCATAGTTCAAATAAACGATTTTGATTTACTACCTTACAGTCATAAAAACAGTTCGATATGAAAAGGTTTTTTTATGCAATCCTATTGACATGGTTGGGGGTTTGCACGATGCATTCACAGGAAGCCACAACTACCAATGTTAAGGGCCGAAATCAACCATCGCTTCGATATAATTGGAGCGATATTGGCACTATACCCAATGTCATAGGGCAAAAAACAGCTAAGAACGATGTTGATTCCTATTTGAATCTTGCCGAGACCATTGATAATTCCGCTGCCGTTGGCTCACTAAACTATCCAAAATCAGCTTCCAGTAGCTCTAAAATGCCCATTTCTGAACCGAAAGGAATTTATAAAATGAGGGTTTTTAAAATAGATAGTACACAACAATTTTACCTCAGAATGTACAACCTTCAGTAAGTTCGGGCTTGGATCTTATGTTTTAAAGTGCAAATAAACGATATGATTTTAACCTATATTCACTGGAATCCAGACCCCGAGATACTAAATATCTTCGGATTCCCACTTCGATACTATGGGTTACTCTTTGTAAGTGGATTGATTCTAAGTCTCTATATTTTAGGGTGGATTTTTAAGAGGGAAAAATTACCGCCTGAAAACTTGGAGAAATTGTCA
>NZ_JBATHS010000332.1:0-21646 GCF_049667165.1 Maribacter sp. | reverse complement strand
ATAACGAAAGTTATGGGTTTTTTGTTTCCTGCAGCCTCCGAAGTTTACTTCGAAGAGGCGGAAGGAATCAAAGAATTTAACACGCGAAGCGGGTTATGGTTTCCATGCTTGCCCGGGATTTCCTTCTAGTATGCATGAAGTGAATCCCTCTTTCTCCGTTTGTACTTTACACTTTTTAGCAAACTCTTTAAAATGTCATGGAAAAGTCCAATTAATCGGTAATTTTACCAAAACCAAAGCCGATGAAAAAAGGATGAAATAGTCTACCTACTTTTAAAGTTATTATTTCAGTAGAATAGAGATCTCTTTTGACAAATAGGCTGTGAAACCTTTTGGCATGGTTGAATAGTACGATGTATAGCTTTGAATGAATTGAAGACTGACGTCAAATTCAAGGAAAGAACAGTGAACCATTTCAAATTAATAGCGAAATATATAGCTTGAATGAAAGAAACAAAAGAACGTGAGCGACTCAATGCGCATTACTCCAATCAAAAAGATTGGCTCAAATGGGGCCCCTATCTAAGTGAACGACAATGGGGTACTGTGCGAGAGGATTATAGCCCTAATGGAGACGCATGGAATTATTTTCCACACGATCACGCCAGAAGTAGAACGTATCGTTGGGGCGAAGATGGTATTGCAGGTATTTCCGATCGTTATTGTAACATCTGTTTTGGGGTAACCCTTTGGAACGGAAAAGATTCTATTTTAAAAGAACGTTTGTTCGGTCTTTCAGGACCTCGAGGCAACCATGGTGAAGATGTAAAGGAGCTTTACTACTATTTAGAGAACACCCCTTCCCATTCGTACATGAAACATCTGTACAAATATCCCCAGAACAAGTTTCCATATGCAAAACTGGTTGAGGAAAACAGAATAAGGGATAAAGACGAGCATGAATATGAACTGCTCGATACAGGAATTTTTGAAAATAATGAATACTTTGATGTCCTTACAGAATACGCCAAGGCGGATGGGGAAGACCTTTTGATAAAAATATCAATTAGCAACCGAGGACCGAAAGAGGCTCCCGTATATCTCTTACCTACTTTATGGATACGAAATTTCTGGAGCTACGGGGGTATGGACGAGAAACCGGTAATCAAAAAAGCAAAGGGAAAAGCGCGGTCTTTTGTTTCCATCAAGCATGCTTATGTCGGTGATTACCAGCTCTATTTTGAAAAGCCATCAAAACTTTTGTTTACCGAAAACGAAACGAATCGTGAAAAGATTTTCGATGACAAAAATGACCATCCATTTAAAAAAGACCTTTTCCATGATGCGGTTATAAAGAATGATTACTCGTTAGCGAAGAAGAAAGAAGAAGGAACCAAATTTGCACCGCTCTATAAATTGACACTTAAAGCAGGAGAGACACAGACCATTAAACTAAGATTGACCAAAGAAACACTCCGAAAACCCTTTGATAAAAATTTTGAAGCTGTTTTTTCGGATCGGAAAAAAGAATCACAGGAATTTTTGAATGGGATAACCCAAAAATCCACCAAAGAACAAAGAGAGATTCAAAAACAGGCCTTTGCCGGAATTCTTTGGTCAAAACAATACTACAATTATGATGTAGAGAAATGGTTAAAGGGCGATTCAATGGATATACTATCCCCTGAACGAATCTATGGGCGAAATAGTCATTGGAAAACCTTGCGTACCCATGATATTCTTTCCATGCCTGACACTTGGGAATATCCCTGGTTTGCTGCCTGGGATTCGGCCTTTCATTGTGTCACTTTGGCTATGATCGACCCCGATTTTGCCAAGCAGCAGCTACTGCTCTTTACCAAGGAATGGTATATGGCGCCAAATGGGCAGATTCCTGCCTACGAGTGGAATTTTAGCGATGTAAACCCGCCTGTTCAGGCTTGGGCAGCGATCCACATCTATCAAATTGAAGAGCGGAGCACAGGAAAAGGTGATCTTAAATTCCTGAAGCGAATGTTCAATAAATTGGCACTAAATTTTACATGGTGGGTCAACCGAGCGGATAGATTCAATAAAAATATTTTCGAAGGAGGATTTTTAGGTTTGGATAATATTGGGGTTTTTGATCGAAGTAGTGGCGTTCCTGGTGGTGGTATTTTAGAGCAAATCGATGGGACTTCATGGATGGCTTTATACTGTCTGAATATGTTGGAAATTGCCCTGGAAATTGCCATTAAAGATGATACTTTTGAGGATATGGCTATCAAATATTTTGGTCATTTTGTATTTATTGCAGAAGCGTTGAATAAACTAAGGGAAGGTGCTTTAGGTTCTTGGGATGAGAAGGAAGGTTTTTTCTATGACACGCTGGTACTGCCTGATGGAACATCCTTACCGATCAAAGTACGCTCTATTTCAGGATTGTTATCCTTGGCGGCCGTACTGAACATTAGAAAGGAAACTTTGGACAAATTGCCCCGTTTTCGTGGTAGTATGGAGTGGTTTCGAAAATACCGAAAGGAAAATGCCATGTATGAAGTCATGGAGGAATATTCCCCAAATAAGGACGTTCTACTTTCTCTGGTACCTAGAAAACGCATGACAGTTTTGATGAACACTATCTTAAGCGAGTCGGAGTTTTTGGGCAGCCATGGGATACGCTCTTTATCGAAGGTTCATGAAAAACCGTATACGATTCATATTGAGGGCACTAACTACGGTATTGAATATGAGCCCGCTGAATCCCAAACGGACCTTTTCGGTGGCAACTCTAATTGGCGAGGACCCATCTGGATGCCAATGAACTATCTTTTTATTGGTACTTTCAAGGAATATCACAATCACTTTGAGGAAGACCTTAAATTTCAATTTCCTTCAGGAAGCGGCAACTATTTGAATTTAAAGCAAATAGGATTCGAAATCAGCAAAAGGTTAATTGGTATGTTCGAAAAAGATAAAGATGGCAATCGACCTATTCATGCGTTGCATAAAGAAAAATATACCGATGAACATTTTAAAGAACATATTCTTTTTTACGAATATTTTGATGGAAATAATGGTCGAGGCGTTGGCGCATCACATCAAACGGGTTGGACGGCACTAGTAGCCAATCTGATTGAAGAAATAAACAGAGCCAAAAAATAAGATTCTAAGCCAATCGCTTATTTTTAAAATAGTCGAACACCCCTATAGTGACTGTGATCATTTCAGCCAAATGACGAAAGAACCATATTCATATTTCGGTTCAGATACCACATTTAAATTAGTGCCGTAAATGCCGACAATAAAGGTTAGTGGAATAAAATAAAAAATGGTCAAAACCTCCATTACATCGTTCAATGTACTGCTAATGGCCGTATTATAAATATTTAACTGGGTTTTTGTTTTACAAAGCCATTGAAGTTCTCTTCGAAATGGCAGAAGGAAACAAAAAGAAGAAGTTATAGCTTGCTAAAGGTTTCCATACTTGCCCAGGATTTCCTTTCGGGATGTACGAATAGCATCCCTCTTTCTCCGCTTAGGTCAAAGCTCGATTTCTGATTGGGAATAGGATTTGTTTTGGCTGACAAAATTTTTAGTCAAGTTCTATTGAAAGAAATTGTCTATTTTCTGACGTTATATCAAATTTTAATGAAAATCTTCTTTTTGTAGAACCAATAACAAATATACCATAAGAAGAAAAGCACAATACTACTTAAAACAATCATGGCATTCAATTCTCCCATCCAACCAAATAATACATTTGAAAATGGTAGTACAATCGTTCTGACCAAGTCCGCTCCACCCACATGGGCAAAAAGATATATAAATAATGGGTTCATCCCTACTACTGCGAAAAAAAGAACTCCTTTTAGGTATTTCTTTATATCTATCAACCAATAACATAAGGCAAGTGCAAGAACCGACCATCCGCCGCTTGCAAAAACGAAAGTACCCGTGGAAATACGTTTGATAATTGGTGTGAACGGGCTAAGCCCATACCCGATTATTAATCCTATGACTCCAGCAATAATCAGGGTTTGTAACTTTTTCTTATTAGACTGATCACTCATTAACAATCGACCGGCCAATACACCCCAAATTGTGTGGGCTGCTGTAGGAATGGCATTGAACATGGCCCAATGTCCACCATCTTCCTCTCCTGAAATAAGAATATTGAACCAAGCACCAAAATTTTTGCCTGGAATAAATGCTTGATTAAATCCTTCCAAGGGGAAAAATCTGTAAAGACCTTCCGTAATAAGAATCAACAAAACTGAAAAACCAATCTGGATTGCCGATGGTTTTTTCATTATCAGAAAAGCCAAAATATAGGAAATCGATAGTTGCGCCAGCACGTTTTGAAATCTAAACACAATTTTTCCCGGATCAATACAGTATAATGCCCAGCCTAGTACCAATAAAAGAAATGCTCTTTTTAAAGCATGCTTAAATACCTGATTATAGGAGTCACCTCGAGCAATTCTCTTATAAAATGATAAGGGCATGGCAACACCAACTATGAACATAAAAAAGGGCTGGATCAAATCCCAGAAATGCATCCCTACCCATTCAACATGATGAAACTGTTCGCCAATGGCATGCACTATGGACCCCTCAAGCTCGGAATCTACTATATATGTAAATAGATGTGAGAATTCCGCTATGAGCAAAAACATGGTTAAACCTCTGAAGAAATCAAGTGAAAGGAGGCGATTATTGGTTTGTTCCTTTGGTTTGGTCATATCATTTTGTTTTCAGTTTCAAAAATCTTATATAATGGTCAATCTTATAAGTAAACTCCCGAATCTTCTTATTCGGAAAACCGTGAATTCAATATGGTATACATCAAAAGAATGAAAAGATATGCATATTCCTCAATAATCGCGGGATGATTCGGCAGATAAAGGGGTAAATTAATTTTAGATATATCCACTTTCTTGAAATGCGTGTTAAATCCTTAAACAACGCTACTGATAGTTATATAATTTGGGTTTTTCTTTCCCTCAGTTGCTATTGTTAAACTACTTAAGAGCTTTTTAAAGCCCCAAAGGATTTAGTATATTTGATAGACAAAAACATAAGCCATGAAAACTATCCCATCCCACTTCAGGCCTATCATTTCCATAATCGCTGTATTGGTTTTTTTCCTTGGGAATGATGCAAAAGCACAAGATTTTATTACGGACTCCGAACTGGACCGAAAAGTAAAGTCCTTTTTAGATAATAATAAACGACAATGGCGAGATATGAATGTTCCAGCTTCGGACGGTCAGTTGCTTTACGACATTATCATAAAAAACGGATATACAAAAGGTCTTGAAATCGGTACCTCCACAGGGCATTCATCCATTTGGATGGCCTGGGCCTTTAGCAAGACAGGGGGCAAATTGATTACGATAGATATTGATGAAACGCGACATACGGAAGCCATTTCTAATTTTAAAGAAGCCGGTTTATCTAAATATATTGATGCCCGGCTCGCCGATGCCCACGAATTGGTAAAACAACTCGAAGGCCCTTTTGATTTTGTATTTAGTGACGCTGACAAAGGATGGTATATCAACTACTTTAAGGATGTATCCCCCAAATTGGTAAAGGGCGGTTGCTTTACAGCGCACAATGTTCGGCCCCTAGGCGGTAGGGACATGGGGGGAACGAGGGCGTATTTGGAATACGTTCGAAGTCTCTCCAATTATAATACCACTGTTGATAACTCCGGCGGGGGTTTGGCCATCAGCTATAAAAAATGAACCTGGCTTGAAACGCTGGAACTTTTTGGATGTATTGAAAAGGTTTGTTTGAATATTACACTTTCCCCGCTTAAAGCAAAGTCCGATTACCTTTACAAATGCTTCCGCATTCTTAGTTGAATGCCTTGACTCCATAGTAAAACAAGTTTGCAAATGTTATATTTTGTTTAATTTATATTATATATGGTTAAACATTATATATCTTTATCACATGCCACTTGTAAACCTTGTGGATTAATTCAAATAAGAAAAGATATGTTCGGACTATTCAATAAAAAATCAGAGAAGGAAAAACTACAAGCGCAGTATGGGAAACTTATGAAGGAAGCCCATAGCTTATCGACAACAAACAGGAAATTGAGCGATACCAAGATATTCGAGGCAGAGGAAATCATGAAAAAAATCGAAAGTTTAGCTTAAACCACGGCTTTCCTTAAAACCTATAATCCAATGATAATGCATTCAAAAGTATGGACAGAGAGGGAACTCGACCGCATCATTGAAATGGCCTGGGAAGACCGCACACCTTTTGAAGCCATACTTTTTCAGTTTGGATTACCCGAAAAAGAAGTTATCAAACTAATGAGAACCAACCTAAAGGAATCTAGCTTTAAGCGTTGGCGAAAACGGGTGAATAGCGGCGTTAGTCAAAAACATCTAAAAAAACGGAATCCCGATATAACCCGATTCAAATGCGCAAGACAAAAGGCCATAACCGGGAATAAAATAAGTAAACGATAAAGCCTGTGCTGTTTAAAGATGAAATACCCCTTTTTCCGACTTCGTATAGCGATATTTTGCAACGCATCAGGAATATTGACCCCATTAAGTACGGGGCAACGAGAAACTTTTTGAACGGGAAGGTTACTTATTTATCCCCCTACATTTCCAGGGGTGTCATTTCTACCCAGTACATCCTCTCTGAAGTTTTAAAGCGTGGATATCAGCCCCAAAATATTGAAAAATTCATCCAAGAATTGGCTTGGCGGGATTATTGGCAACAAATTTGGGTAGCCAAAGGCGATGCCATTGATTCTGATTTAAAACAGGCACAAGTACCTATTGTGAATCATGCCCTTCCGAATGCAATCAAAAGTGGCCTAACAGGCATTGAAGCCATTGATAAGGCCATTGCGGAATTTTACCAAACGGGATACTTGCACAACCATATGCGCATGTACATCGCTGCGCTCGCCTGTAATTTGGGACAAAGTCATTGGAGATTGCCCGCCCAATGGATGTACTACCATCTGTTGGATGGGGACTGGGCCAGCAATGCCCTGAGTTGGCAATGGGTCGCCGGCACCAATAGCAATAAAAAATATGTTGCCAATCAGGACAATATCAATACCTACTGCCATACCCAACAGCAGGGTACTTTTTTGGATGTTAGCTATGCCGAGCTGCAGGAAATGTCTATTCCGGAGGCACTCATTGATTTGGTCACCCCCAAATTAGTAACACCCCTACCCGAAAAAAGGGCTCTTGTCATTGATACAACGATACCCACGTGTATATATAATTTCTATAATCTTGACCCACTTTGGAAGAAACACACAAAAGCCAATAGAATTCTATTGCTGGAACCCTCCCATTTTAGGAAGTATCCTATTTCAAAAAAGAGTATTGATTTTATGCTTTCCCTCGCCGAAAATATATCGGATATCCAAATCCTTGTTGGGGAATTCCATGAGTTGGTAAACACGCATGGATTAAAAGATATTTATTACAAAGAACATCCACTAAATGAACATTATGAAGGGAACCAAGAGCCACGGGATTGGATGTTTACCGTAAAAGGGTATTATCCTTCGTTCTTCTCCTTTTGGAAAAAATGCAAAAAAGAACTCCAAAATCGAAAACAATAGCATATGTATGGCTGAATTCCTATGGATTTTGCGAACACGTTCCATTAATAACCTATAGGTATCCTTTTAAAAATGAAAAAACAACATCTACCTCTAAAAATATGTCCTGTTTGTCTTCGGCCATTTTCATGGCGAAAAAAATGGGAAAGAAACTGGGTGGATGTTAAATATTGCAGTGAACGTTGTAGAAAAAACAAATGAAAAGCATCCATCTTATTTTTCCGAACCAATTGTTTAAGGAATCGCCTCTTTTTGGCAAGAAAGAGCCTGTTTATCTAGTGGAAGAATATTTATTCTTTAAACAGTATCCCTTCCATAAACAAAAAATAGCATTCCATAGGGCAAGTATGAAAAAATATGAGGAATTCATAAAGTCTTTGGACCATGAGGTACATTATATAGACGCCACCCAGGAAATCTCCGACATCAGAAATCTTGTCCCTGAGCTAAAAGACAGTGGTGTTACCCATATCAATTATATCGACCCCAATGATAATTGGCTTGAAAAGCGAATTGAAAAAGGCTGTAAAGAACAAGGTATATCGACCACGGTATTTGAATCGCCCCTATTCCTCAATACTAAGGAAGCACTTGCGGTTTATTTTAATACGGAAAAGAAAAAGTACCATCAAACTACCTTTTACACGAATGAGCGAAAAAAACGTAAGCTACTTTTAGAATCCGATGGCTCGCCCAAAGGAGGAAAATGGACCTTTGACACCGAAAACAGAAAGAAGTATCCAAAGAAAAAAACGCCCCCGTCAATACAATTTCCCGATGTGGATGCGTATTATGATGAAGCTAAAAGGTATGTGAAGCAAAATTTCCCAAACCATTTAGGCAGTCTTACCCAACAACAATTATATCCTACCGATTTTGAAACTACCAAAGCTTGGTTATTGCAATTTTTTGAACATCGTTTTATGGAGTTTGGAACCTATGAGGATGCCATAGTTGCCGAAAATTCCATTCTCCACCACAGTGTTCTCACCCCGATGTTGAACGTGGGATTGATTACCCCAAAGGAAATCGTTGATGCTTGTCTTAAGTACGCCGAAGAAAAAGATGTTCCCCTCAATTCCATAGAAGGATTCATTCGACAGATTATCGGGTGGCGGGAGTTTATGGGAGGTATGTACCGATTTCATGGCTCCTTTGAACGCACCCGTAATTATTGGGGGTTCACAAAGAAGATTCCGCCCTCGTTCTACGATGGCACAACAGGTATTTACCCCATTGACCATACCATTAAAAAAGTTCTGGAAACCGGATATTGCCATCATATAGAACGACTTATGGTTTTAGGCAACTTCATGATGCTCTGTGAGTTTGATCCCGATGAAGTGTACCGGTGGTTTATGGAACTATTTATCGATGCTTATGATTGGGTGATGGTGCCCAATATTTATGGTATGAGCCAGTTTGCAGATGGAGGTTTATTCGCTACCAAACCGTATATCAGTGGTAGCAATTACCTGGTTAAAATGAGCAACTACCCCAAAGGGGAATGGCAGGCTGTATGGGATGGGCTCTTTTGGCGGTTTATGGATGCACATCGGGACTTTTTTACCCAAAATCCAAGGCTGGGGATGTTGGTCTCAGTGTTCGACAGAATGTCAGAAGAAAAAAAAGGAAGCCACCTGAAAAATGGGGAAGACTATCTAGCAAGGATACCCATTTAATTCAAGAATTGCATATGGGTTTTTGTAAGGAGATGATATAAGCTCATTAAAAACAATACTGTCCATAAAAAAGTACGCAGCCAATTTTTATATACCAATGACCTCAATAGCTTTTCACTGACAACACCTTTGGAAATGTTGGTATGCATGGGTACAAATTGCAAAAACGTCGAAATCCAGACCAAGACAATGAAAATAAGGCTCACTACTGTATATATGGATGGTGTGAAGAACACTTGACCGAGTGAAATACCGAGTTGGCCAATCATTAAAGGAGCTACAATAAACCCTATACGCAACGTGTATTTCCGATGCCAAACAATCAGGTTATCCGCATTGTAGTATTGAAAACCAGGATATATAATCCGTTGTACGACCCATATCAGAACCAATAATCCGAAATCCAGTATGATTCGAAGGATATCAATGGACATCACAAATACTTGGTTATCTTAGTACTTAGAGGTTTTGTGATTGAAAAATAGTAATCGATGAGATTGCCATTTTCATCAATCAGGTATTTTTGAAAATTCCATTTTACACTTGAACTTTTCTTCCCGTTCAGGTCTTTGGAAGTAAGCCATTTGTATAAAGGATGTTGATCGCTTCCTTTTACTTTGATTTTTTCAGTCATTAAGAAGGTAACACCATAATTCCGTTCGCAAAAAGATTGGATTTGTTGGGAATCCCCAGGTTCTTGTTGTCCAAATTGATTGCAGGGCACTCCTATCACAACCAAAATATCGGAATAAGCATCACTCAATTTTTGTAAATCCTTGTATTGATTGGTAAATCCGCATTCAGAAGCCACGTTGACAAACAACATTTTCTTTCCTCTAAATTGGGATAGTTCAATCGGCTCCCCTTGTAAACTGTATATAGGGATATCATAAATAGTGGTCATACTTTTTGTAGGATTTTTTTTCGAACCTGTTTTTGCTTCTTTGGCAGTCTTCATAAATTGCTATTCGTTTAAATAATTCTGTAACTCCGCTATCTTACTCGATTTCAAAAACACCCCACTATAATAGGAGGTCACTGTAGCGGAAGTGTCATCCTTAATTCCCCGTGAAGATACACATAAGTGCTTCGCATCGATAATAACAGCAACATCCTCGGTTTGCAGGATAGCTTTTAAATCCATGGCTATTTGGTTGGTCAACCGTTCCTGTACCTGTGGTCTTTTGGCATAGTATTGTACGATTCTATTAAGTTTGGAAAGGCCTATGACTTTACCCGAAGAAATATAAGCGATGTGTGCCTTTCCGATTATCGGAACAAAATGATGCTCACAATTGGAATAAAAAGTGATGTTCTTTTCAACCAACATTTGATTGTATTGATACTTGTTATCAAATAAGGCCACCTTGGGTTTGTTGGCCGGGTTGAGTCCCGAAAATATTTCATCGATATACATTTTAGCCACTCTTTTGGGTGTTCCCCGAAGCGAATCGTCGGTGAGATCTAACCCCATCACATCCATAATTTGGGCAAATAAACCTTCTATTTTTTCCTTCTTTTGTTCGTCTGAAATCGCAAAGGCGTTTTCTTTCATTGGCGTCTCCAATCCCGTGTAAATATGGTCATCTCCGATTTCATCATGGGAAAACCCATTCAGCCCGTTTTCTTTAATAAGGGTATTCAACATAGTTTCTTGGTGTTTCATATAGTTTTATTTTCAGTTCCAGATTAGCGTTCAATTCCGATTTAAGCAGGTTAAAAATGATTACGGCAATATTCTCTGCCGTAGGATTCAAATCCCTAAATTCCACAGTATCCAAGTTTAGGTTCTTATGATCAAAGCGATCCAGTACTTTTGCCTTTATGATATCGGATAATACTTTCATATCCATTACATATCCAGTTTCCGGATCAATATCACCAATAACCTTCACTTCCAACTCGTAGTTGTGCCCGTGAAAATTAGGGTTGTTGCATTTTCCAAAAACCTCCTTGTTCTTTGCATCACTCCAATTCTTATTATGAAGTCTGTGGGCGGAATTAAAATGCTCACAACGTACTACTGCGGTTTTATTCATTGTATGCGAATAATTAATAATGGATACACTTTAGGAAGTAAAGATATTCTTAATTATGTTTAACTTTTAAAATTATTTGTTAAACATTAATTAAAACATGTAACTTTGCCCTTCAAGGTAAATTGAATCGTACGTAACGAAATGGAAAAGAAGGATTATAAAATTCACGTCATCGGAGCTGGGGTAAGTGGACTTATCGCTGCAAAAGTGCTTGAAGACCATGGATATCATCCTATAATTATTGAAGCGACCGACAGGGCCGGTGGCAGGGTTAAATCGGACATTATAGCGGGTTATACCTTAGACCATGGATTTCAAGTGTTGTTGACCGCTTACCCAGCAGCCAAAAAATATCTTGATTTGGAAGCGCTTGAGCTACAAAAATTCATGCCTGGTGCGGCGATCTTCGATTCTGGCAAGCAAAGGATCATAGGTGATGCCCTGCGGGATATATCATTGCTTATCCCGACCCTTTTCTCCGGAATTGGAAATTTCAGCGATAAGCTCAAGGTTCTAAAACTCAACAATAGACTGAAACGAAAATCAATTTCAGCCCTATTTATGGAAAAGGAACAAACAACCCTCTCTTATTTAAGGGAATTTGGTTTTTCGAACCAGATGATCGATCAATTTTTTAAACCTTTTTTCTCGGGTATTTTTCTCGAACCTGACCTGAATACCTCAAGTAGAATGTTCCAATTTGTCTATAAGATGTTCGGAGCGGGTTATGCAGCATTGCCCAAATCAGGTATAGAGGCCATTCCCAAACAACTGGCACAAAATCTTAAAAAGACCACTTTCAGATACAACACCTCGGTTTCTCGCGTCAGGAATAAAGAAATAGTATTAGAAAATGGTGAAATCGTGGAAACCGATTATACGATTGTGGCTACAGAGGCTTCTAACTTAATTGAGAATTTAAGCAATCAACCCCTAGAATGGAATTCCTGTGAAACCCTATACTTTGAGACAAAAACAAGGGTTGTTTCAAAACCTTTTATAGGGCTCGTAGCCAACAACACGGCATTGATCAACAATTTATTCTACCACACAAGTCTAAAAAATAATGGAAACCCTGAACATGAATTGCTCTCAGTGACTGTTGTGAAGAACCACAACTTATCCCCTGAAGCCCTTATTGCCAAGGTTGAGGAAGAGTTGAAACAGCACTGCAATATTAAGGTACATACGTTTATAAAAAAGTACACCATTGCAAAAGCTTTGCCTAAACTAAGTAGTTTGCACTATGAATTGTCACCTTCGGAAACACGGCTGACTTCCCATATTTTTCTTGCCGGGGATATACAACTGAATGGTTCTCTAAACGCAGCCATGATTTCCGGTGAAAGAGCGGCGTTGGGTCTAATTCAAGTGATCAGTGGTGATTCTTATGCATAAACCGATACTTGGTCTTCTTTATGTCACCTGTTCATATAAGATTTTACCTATAATTTCTAATAAGTGGCATTATAGCAGTGAGAATCGTACTTGAGTTTAAGCAACGGACCTTCCCTTCAAACGAACCTCGATTTTTTTCTTTTTTGCTGTTAGGCGTTTCATAAGGTCCATAAGTTCCGCATCCTTGTTTTGCTTGTAAATTTCGTTTATGGCCAATATAAGTCGTTTGGCTTCCCTAGAAGCCACTACCCTATCACTTGTAGACATGTTACTCATCTTTGCATTCTCAAAATCCAGAGCTTCCTTTAAAATGTCCATTTCCAATCGTTTAGAATTTTAAAGCTCTAATATAATTATTGGGTTGGTTTTTCACAATAGAAAAACATTGATTATACCTATTTCATTATAAAACAAAGGCATAGTTTTAGGGTTGGAAGGCGCTATTTCCCAGTTTTCATTGCGTGGTATTGCGCATACCTTGTTGTTTGCATTCAATTACTTTTCCAAGGATACGGAAAGTTATCGGTGCCAGTAGAACTGTGAATAGTGTATGGCATACCATGCAATTTCATTAAATTGCCTTATGGAAAAAGCGCTGATCAGCATTTTGATTCCCTTTAAAAATACCGAAGCATTTTTGGTGGAGTGTCTTGACTCCATCGTGCATCAAGGGTATCAAAACTGGGAAGTGTGGGCCGTTGATGATGCCTCTACCGATGCAAGCTACAGAATCGTTTCGCAATATGCCAAGAATGATCTAAGGTTCAAGGTATTGAAAAACCCAGGCAAGGGAATCATCGAAGCCTTGCGAACTGCCTATGAACATTGCATTGGCGATTTGATCACCAGAATGGATTCCGATGACATCATGGCCCCGAATAAATTGGGCACCATGGTAAGGCTATTGCTCGAAAATGGCAAAAGCCATGTCGCTGTAGGGCAAGTCAAATACTTTTCCCATCGCGGTATCAGCAATGGTTATGCACGGTATGAGGCCTGGTTGAACGAACTCACCATGCATGGGAGCAATTACTCGGAAATTTATAAGGAATGCGCTATCCCCTCCCCTTGTTGGATGGTTTATAAAGAGGATCTTCAACGATGCGGGGCTTTTGAACCCAATCGTTATCCCGAAGACTATGATCTGACCTTCCGATTTTATGAAAACGGCTTAACCTGCATACCTTGTAATACGGTTTTGCACTATTGGCGCGATTATGACACCCGAACTTCCAGAACCAGTGAACACTACGCCGCGAATTATTTTTTGGATATAAAGTTGCATTATTTTCTAAAGCTTGATCATGACCCACAAAGGCCCTTAGTCATCTGGGGCGCCGGAAGTAAGGGAAAAACCATTGCAAAAAAACTCTTGGAGAAGGAAATCGATTTTAAATGGATCTGTGATAACCCCAAGAAAATCAACAAGGATATCTACGGAAAAACACTGGAACACTATCGTATTTTAGACAATCTTCAGACTGCCCAAAATATTATAACCGTTGCGAATGAAACCGAACAGGAATACATCAGCCGCTTTTTTGCCACCAGACATAAAATTCCCATGAAGGATTATTTTTTCTTTTGTTGAATTTTAATATCATTAAGTATCCCCAATTTATGAATACTTCATATATTTGTTAAATCAAAATTGGGAATGCAGTTTAAATATCCAGAATTTCTTTGGGCTTTATTTCTACTCCTGATTCCTATATTCATTCATCTTTTCCAACTTCGAAGATTCAAGAAAACACCTTTCACCAATGTAAAATTGTTGAAAAAAGTGGTTATTGAATCCCGCAAGAGCAATACCCTAAAAAAATGGCTTCTATTATTGACCCGACTACTTCTGTATACGGTTTTGATTTTAGCCTTTGCACAACCTTTTCTTGCCAATAAAAAGGCATTGTCCGCAAAGGAAACGGTGATCTATCTAGATAATTCATTCAGTATGATGGCCAGGCAGCTCGATGTACCCCTCTTGAACAATGCCGTTCAGGATTTATTGAAATCGATTCCCGAAGACCAATATTTCAGTCTTTTCACCAATACCGAAGAATACCGGGATATTCGGGTTGTTGATATACAGAATGAGCTTTTGAATTTGCCTCCGACACCCCTACAATTGAACCTGGAGGAAATTCAATTAAAAGCGGGTACCTTGTTTTCGAAACGCACCAATGTAATCAAAAACCTGATCGTGGTTTCAGACTTTCAAAATCGCTTTGCGTTAGAACACAATACCATCGACAGCACCATTCAAAAGCATTATGTGAAGTTATCGGGCACCGATGTGGAAAACGTATCCATTGATAGTTGTTATATCGGAAAAATGGGTGCTGAAAACATGGATGTCAATATTGTGTTATCCGCCCCCCCTACTACCCAAAGAACCCCGATATCTTTTTATAACGGTGGAAAGTTGATTGCCAAGACTGCTGCGATTTTCGATCGTGGTAAAAGCGAAGTGCCTTTTACACTCTCGATTTCAGAAGTGGTCAACGGAAAACTTGCGATTACCGATAAAGGCCTGCCTTACGACAACCACCTTTATTTCAATATTGATGAAAAAGAAAAACCAAAGGTTTTGGTGATTGGGGATGCCCCTTCGGAGTATTTGAAAAAAATCTATACCGATGACGAATTCATTTTTACTTCCTTTTCGTTGAAAAACCTGAATTATAGGGATTTGGAGGGTCAAAATCTAATTCTACTGAATGAGTTGGAAAACCTACCAAACTCCCTGATCTCCAGTATTGCTTCCTATGTTACCAAGGGGGGGGATATTGTCATAATCCCTTCCATTGATGCCGAAATAAGTTCGTACAATCAATTGCTTACGCAATTGTCATTAGGTTCGATTGTCGAAAAAAAAGGGTCGGAAAACTTGATCACCGACATAGCCTTCTCGCATCCACTCTATGATCAGGTATTCGAAAAGACGATCCGTAATTTTCAATTCCCAAAAGTGAACGAATACCTTACATTAAAATCAAATGCCCCTGCCATTTTATCCTTTCAAAATGGGGATGCCTTTTTGATCGGCGACAAGGGTAGGTACTTCTACACCGCAGCTTTGGGAAGGGAGCATTCGAATTTCCAACAATCCCCTTTGATAGTTCCAACATTCCTCAAAATGGGGACCAATAGTCTTAAACATGCCGAACTGTATTACCTGCTGAAGGGTCCAAATTTTTTGGATTTACCCTTTACACTGGCTAAGGACGCTATTTTAAAGGTTGGCAAAGGGAATCAGGAATTTATACCCTTACAACAATCGCATGCCAATAAGGTTTCCCTCACTTTTGATGAAAACCCGACGGAAGATGGTATTTATACCATTTCTGAAAAAGGAACGGCCTTAAAAAATATCAGTTTCAATTATCCCAGGTCGGAAAGTGCACTGGTATACACTGATTTGAATTCCTTGGATGCGTCGAGCAGACAGAATTCGATCAGCTCACTTTTTTCAGCGTTGGAAAACGATAATCGCATAACGGAGCTTTGGAAATGGTTTGTTATTTTAGCACTGCTTTTTCTTATGATCGAAGTGCTTCTTATAAAATTTTTAAAATGATCAATTTGTATCCTTATTTGATGTACTTATAAGGATCTATATAAAAAATAGAAAAATCAAGTGGAAATGAACATACTCCTAAAATCAGCCAAAATCATAGATGCACTGAACAAGGACCTGCACTTAAAAAAAAGGGATATTTTAATAAAGAACGGTAAGATTGATACCATCGCAACCAAGATCGATGCGCCAAAGGGCACAAAGACAGTAGCACTGAAAAATCTTCATGTCTCCATGGGTTGGTTCGATAGTAGTGTGAGTTTCGGAGAACCTGGTTATGAAGAGCGGGAAACCATCTCCAATGGGCTCAAGACCGCAGCGCTAAGCGGCTTCACTGATGTTGTTCTGAATGCCAATGCACATCCCATAGCAGATAGTAGCTCCGATATCGTTTTCCTCAAAAATGCCGCTGCGGGCTTTGCCACCAACCTATACCCATTAGGCTGCATGACCATGGGTGCCGAAGGCCATGACCTCGCGGAATTATATGATATGCGCAATGCGGGTGCTGTAGGATTTTACGATTTTAAAGCCCCGATAACCAATTCCAACCTTTTGAAAATCGCCCTTCAATATGTGCAAAATTTTGATGGCCTTCTCTATTCACAACCCTTGGATGTTCACATTGCGGGCAAAGGATCGATGCATGAAGGAACAACATCGACCAAGTTAGGTTTGAAGGGCATTCCTGCTTTGGCTGAAGAAATCCAAATTGTCCGCGATTTATTTATATTGGAATATACCGGAGGTAAGTTGCACATCCCCACCATTTCCACGGCCAATGCCGTGAAACTCATTGCCGACGCCAAGAAAAAAGGCTTGGATGTAAGTTGCAGCGTGGCAATCCATAATCTATATTTTACAGATGCCCTTCTTGAAGAATTCGATTCGGCGTATAAGGTTTATCCCCCATTGCGTACAATTAAAGACACCAAAGCCTTGATCAAGGGCCTAAATGATGGTGTTATCGACTTTGTAACCACCGACCATATTCCTTTGAATATTGAATTAAAGGCTGTTGAATTTGAAAATGCGACTTATGGCACTATCGGGCTTGAAAGTGCCTTTGGCCTGTTGCATAAGATTTTCGGTCTAGAAAAGTGTATTGCGTTGTTGACCCAAGGTAAAGAACGTTATAAAATTGAAAAAAACATGTTGATTGAAGGCAACAAAGCCTGCCTGACACTTTTTGACCCAAGCGCGGAATATGTATTCGAACTGGAAAAGATCCATTCTACCTCAAAAAATAGTATGGCCATAGGGGAAACATTAAAGGGAAAAGTCTATGGTATTTATAATAACGATCAATTGGTTTTAGGATCATAATTGCAAAGATGCGTATATCACAAAAATCCCCAAATTCATGAATACCGTCCCAGAAGGAAAAACAACGGCCATAGTAGCTTACTTGACCATCATTGGTGCTTTAATCGCCATTACCATGAATATGGAACCTAAGCATGAATTTGCCCGTTTTCATATACGTCAGGCCTTTGGTCTACATCTTATGTTTCACGGTTTTGCCCTTTTTTCCAGTGTATGGTTCAATGAATTTGCCCTATATGGACTATACCTTTGTTATTTTATTCTTTGGATCTATGGTTTTGTCGGGGCTTTGAGCGATAAAAAACAATTGGTGCCTGCAATAGGATCCTATTTTCAAAAATGGTTTACATTTATTTCTTAACATGACTACAGCACAACTTTCTATGGTCCATTTGATTAAACCTTCTACCTTACAGAAAGGGAAGCCTCCTGTTTTGTTCATGTTTCATGGGTATGGCAGTAATGAGGAAGATTTGTTTTCTTTTGCACCGGAACTACCCGAAGAACTTTGTATCATTTCGGTTCGGGCCCCTTACAAGCTCGAACCCTACGGTCATGCCTGGTATGCCATAAACTTCGATGCCGAAAAAGGGAAATGGAGCGATGACACGCAAGCCATAGGGTCAAGGGATTCCATAGTGACCTTTATCGATGAGGCCTGTACGGCTTATGGCTTGGATTCGGACCGCATATCGCTCTTAGGGTTTAGTCAAGGAACGATACTTAGTTATGCCGTCGCGCTTACCTATCCGGAAAAAATCAGGAATGTGATTGCCCTCAGTGGATATATCAATGAAAATATTATTGGAGGGAATCCCTTGAAAAAGGATTTTACAAAGCTTAAGATCTATGCATCACATGGGCAGCTAGACCAGGTCATTCCCCCACAATGGGCCCAAAAAATTCCCAGTATCCTTACCGGATTGGGAATCGCACATATCTATGAGGAATTTCCAGTAGGCCATGGCGTGGCCCCTCAGAATTTTTATTCGTTCAAAAATTGGTTACAGGATAAATTTTAATTACTGCGGGTATATAGCAGGTGGTCGACCAACGTGAAATCGACCCCCAAATCATCTTTCAACTCATATTTGATCAATATTTCACCCCAGTATTTTCCATCGGAAAAATCGGCTATAATCCATTTATGGTTCAAGATCTTGATCTTGTTCAATTTAAAATCATTGTCCATACCCTCGTATGGTATTAACGGATTGTCCCCTTTTGATTCATTGGTTTCCAATAACTTATCGGAAATGTAGCGATTGGGATCCTTTAGTTCCAAATGATCGTAATACGCCAAGGCATCATCATTGTTCTCCAATGAAAAGTACTGCATATCCAATGCCTTTACCTGGGAGTTTTGAAGGGAATCCTTCAAATTGTCGACCGTTTGTTCCAAGCTCTCGATCTTTGCATGGTTCACTTTTTGCATATTGCTGTTACTTACGACCATATATAAACAGATCAGGGCCGTAAATAGAAAAAGGTATAAAAACAATTTATTTCTCATGGCATTATAACTATACGGTTATTTGGAGATTATCGAAGGCCAAATGTACATCTTTTGGTAATTTCTTTTCCACTTCCTCATGGAATCCCAATAAATGGCTTATATGGGTCAAATAACTCTTTTTAGGCTTAACCTTCTCAATAAAGGCCAAGGCTTCACTCAAATTAAAATGGGAATGGTGAGGCTCTTCCCTTAGGGCATTGATCACTAGGATCTCGGTTCCTTTTATTTTTTTGATTTCTGCTTCATCCACGGTCTTAACGTCTGTCATATAGGTAAAATCCTTGATCCTGTATCCAAAGACCTGCAATCTGTTGTGCTGTGCATTAATGGGTGTCACCAATTCCCCCCCTATTTTAAATGGAAAATCATTCTCAACGAGATGTATCGCAACGGCGGGTGCCCCGGGATACCGGTTGTTATCGGCAAAGATGTAATCGAAACGGATTTTGAGTGAATCCACTACCCTTTTGTGGGCATAAATGGGGATATCTCCCTGTCTAAAGAAAAAAGGCCTGATATCATCTATACCGGCCGTATGGTCCGCATGTTCATGGGTGAACAAAATACCATCGAGTTTGGAAACATGATGGGTCAACATTTGTTGCCTAAAATCAGGGCCACAATCAATGACATAATTATAATTATCCCAAGATATAAGTACCGATACACGAAGGCGTTTGTCTTTTGGGTCCTTGCTGAGGCATACCGGATGCGAACTCCCGATAACAGGGACTCCCTGTGACGTGCCTGTACCCAAAAATGTAATTTTCAACGCCTCATTGGTTTATTTCAAATTTATAACATATTTATTTAATTGCTTACCCATTCTTATTAACTTTACCGCAAACAAAATCAATAATATGTCTTCAGTTCTAAAAAGGGACACAGCATTTGAGAATATTCCTTCTATCAAGGCCAAAACCTTGAGAATAAACTTAAACCCTGATATTTATGGAACTTTTGCAGAAATTGGAGCAGGTCAGGAAACGGCTCGGCATTTCTTTAGGGCCGGTGGTGCATCAGGAACCATTGCCAAGGCCATGAGTGCATATGATAAGGAATTCAGTGATGCGATATACGGGGTTGAGGCCGACGGAAGATATGTATCCCAGCCAAGACTGAAGACCATGTTAGCCCACGAAATGCGCCTTATGGAAGAGCGTATAACTAGGGATAAGCATCCCGATAGGTTATTCTTTTCATATGCCAATACGGTGGCCACCATAGATTTTTCAAAAAGATATAAAGGACATGGCTGGCTAGGGATCCGATATCAATTGGAGCCTGATCAAAAAGAATTCGATGAAATTGTGCTTCACGTCCGTTTTAAACAAAATGAGGCTCGTTTGCAGCAAGAAACTTTGGGTATCGTAGGTGTCAACCTCATCTATGGGGCTTTTTACAAATACCATAAACCGCGTAAACTTTTAAAGTACCTCTACGATCATATCGACAAGGATACCATTGAATTGGACATGGTCAATTTCTCGGGGCCTAATTTCAAGGGGGTTGACAACCGGTTGATGAGTCTGCAGTTAATTCGAAACGGAATGACCGATGCCGTAATGTTCGGCCCCGACGGCAACAACCTATTGCCAGCGGCGATACTTTATAAAAAGAATATCTTGGCCTTAAGGGGAAGTTTTAGACCCGTTACCAAGGTAAATATGGACATGCTTCAAAAATCGCATGATATCTTCATTCGGGATAGAGCCGTGGATCCGAATAAGACCATTGTCATTTTTGAAATAACCTTGTCGAATCTTAAGGCTTCGGGAGAAATTGATGAACAGGATTTCATGGATCGGGCCGAATTGCTCTGCTCTATGGGGCATACCGTAATGATTTCCAATTTTCAGGAGTATTATAAACTGGTGGAGTACTTTAACAATTATACCAAAGCGAAAATTGGTCTTACCATGGGTGTTAATAACCTGGTGGATATTTTTGACGAAAAGTATTACCGCCATTTGAGTGGAGGTATTTTGGAAGCCTTTGGAAAGCTGTTCTTCAAAGAGCTTCAGGTATATCTCTATCCCATGAAGAATTTAGAGACTGGCCAAATCATGACCAGTAACAACGTCAAGGTACACCCCAGAATGAAGGAACTTTATAAATTCTTCAAGTATAATGGCAAGGTGATGGACATTATTGACTATGACCCTGAGATCATGGATATTTTCTCTAGGGATGTGTTCAAGAAAATCGTCAATAATGAAAAAGGCTGGGAAGAGTCCCTACCTGAAGGTATCGCTGAGATCATCAAAGAGAAAAAGCTTTTTTCCCATGTAAGCTCCTAGGAGGGGAAAATAGCTTGAACAGTTTAAAGAATGTCAAACGTCTGACCAAATGGAAGGACGTTTTTTAATTGCGCAAAACCGGTATAATCCTAGGTGAGAAGTTGGGATGCGTGATCTTTGGTCTTCACCTTATCGATTACTTTGGTTACAACACCTTCCCCATTGATTACAAATGACATTCGATGTATTCCATCATACGTTCTGCCCATGAATTTTTTGGGACCCCAAACACCAAAGGTATTGATAACGGTGTGGTCCTCATCGGCCA
>NZ_JBATHS010000331.1:0-29722 GCF_049667165.1 Maribacter sp. | reverse complement strand
AAAAAGATGTCTTGGAGGCCAAGAACCCCGCCACCATTCATTTGCCCAGCATCAATATGAGCAGTTCGTTCATCTTTGCAAAGAACGATCTGTTCTTTGCCTACCCCAACAACTACAATCATTATGTAAGTTATTATCGCAATACCTACCAACATGGGGGAGTTTCTTTGGAAGAAATGATTATCCCTTTTATTGTTTTTACCCCCAAATAACAGCGGATATATGGAAATTACCTACAATGAAAGCCAGCTTACCGAGGTGGCCAACACACTGATTCAAAAAGCCCCTTCAAAGATTATATGTTTTCATGGTGAAATGGGTGCAGGCAAAACCACCTTGATAAAGGCAATTGTAAGGCAATTGGGCGGTGTGGGTGAAGCCAGCAGCCCGACCTTTGGTATTGTCAACGAATATCACGATCAAGACGAACAGGTGCTGGCCTATCATTTTGATTTTTACCGCTTGAATGACGAAAATGAAGCTTTCGATTTGGGCATTGAGGATTATTTTAGCACCGATGTTTGGATTTTTATGGAGTGGGCCGAAAAGGTAAAATCGCTCCTACCCTTTGATACGACCGAAATCGTAATCAAGGTCGTGGACAAAACGACCCGTACGCTTCTCCTACCTGAATAAAAACAAGGCCTACAAACGACAACCCCCTTTCCTTATTGTGTATTTTTCGATGAATGCCATTTTATTCGTTAAAACGCTTGATTTTTGCGTTTAAATGTATGTTTTTTTCGATGAACGGTATTCTATTTCGAATATTTTTCCTACATTGCGCATATATTTGTCCAATTTCTAACTAAAAAACCTATCAGAATGAAAATGAAGAGACTACTTTTTGGCCTAATTGCTTTTGGTGCACTCCTTGCTGTTTCCTGTGAACCTAATTCAACCGCTGAAGAAGACCAACTGTATAACCAGGAAACAATTGATAGAACTAAAATAAAAGTACCTGCCAACGGTATTGATAGAACCAAAATAAAAGTGCCGAGCGCCGGATAAATCCATCACTTTATCGATTAATAAGGGTTTCTACATACTAGAAACCCTTTTTTATTGTTATAAAATCACCGTTCCCTACTAAAAGAAGATGTCGAAGAAAACGAAAAATCCAAATCAAAATTCTCGAAAGAGAAAATCTAGAAGTATACTGATTGGCAGTATTGTCGCGATTATCATTGCGATTACACCATATATATTCTATACCTATAGATCTTTTCCCACAGGTAGTACACTAGACCTTTCATTCTTTGTGTATGAAAGTAAATATCAAGAAAGTATCACTACGGTCATGTGGCTTTTTATGGCCAAATTCGTGCCTTTGGTTTTACTAGTTCTATGGTTCTTCACATGTAAACATTGGTGGTACCATGTGATATTGATTCCAATAGCCATGTATGCTTTCCAAATTGCTTCCTTATTATACGAAGATAGGTATTTGGATGAGGTAGAGATTTATTGGTTACTTCCTATTATGATGGTCATCATTCCGTTTGTATATTTAATAAGGGTCAAATTATTTGACAAACATGTTCTTGGAATCGACTTGGAAGAAATGGAAAAAGAGTTGAATAGCTATAAACGGAACGAGAGGGACAATGATCACAATGAAATTGACCCCATAGAAAATACGACCCAAGCTAATATTCAGAAGGATCCGGAAAGTCTATATAACTTTCAGTCGACCTCAGATTACATAAATACGGTGCTATCTACCAATAATATTGTCAGGAAATTCAAAAACTTCCAAAACAGTTTAAGAGGGTGGTTGCACTTAAATTTCTAATCCGAATCGTTCACTTCCCGAACCTTTAAAATTCAATCCAGATTTCATATTAAAGTTGTAAATTTACTTTTTTCGCGTTTTTTTTGCGAACGAAAGTAGATCCTATGAAGCAACCCACCTCGCCTTTTAGCAAGCAACAATTGTTACCTCAAGAAGAGACCTTGGAAGTCTTAAAACAAAAAGGGGAACTTTTTATCGGTATTCCGAAAGAGAACCAATATCAAGAAAAACGTATATGCCTAACCCCAGACGCGGTCAATGCCATAACGGCCCATGGTCACAGGGTACTCATGGAATCAGGAGCTGGTGAAGGAGCTCATTTTTCTGATATTGAATATACCAATGCCGGTGCCGAGGTAACCAAAGATGTGAAGAAAGTATTTGGTTGCCCTTTGATTCTAAAGGTAGAGCCCCCTACCCTTTCAGAAGTCGAAATGCTGAACCCCCAGACCACGGTCATCTCCGCACTGCAGATCAAAACGCAGCAAAAGGCATATTTCGAAAAAATGGCAAAGAAACGAATAACGGCCATTG
Source organism: Maribacter sp. (assembly GCF_049667165.1). Lineage (GTDB taxonomy): Bacteria > Bacteroidota > Bacteroidia > Flavobacteriales > Flavobacteriaceae > Maribacter_A. The sequence continues at coordinate 27,393 of NZ_JBATHS010000331.1, read as the reverse complement.
CCTTTGAATTCATAAGGGATGAAGATGGCAAATACCCTGCGGTACGCTCGTTAAGTGAAATTGCCGGAATTTCCTCCGTTCTCATTGCAGCCGAGCTCATGGCCGCCACCAACAAAGGAAACGGGCTTATGTTCGGGAATATAAGTGGTGTTCCACCCGTCGAAGTAGTCATTATTGGGGCAGGTACGGTAGGTGAATTTGCCGCACGATCGGCAATCGGTCTGGGCGCCAATATAAAGGTGTTTGACAACTCCATTACAAAGCTCAGGAGTATTCAGACCAACCTTGGTCAAACGGTGTATACCTCGACCATACAACCAAAAAACCTGATCAAATCATTGAAAAGATGCGATGTTGCCATCGGGGCCGTCCGTGGCAAGGAACGTTCTCCCGTGGTGGTTTCGAGCACCATGGTAGAACACATGAAGAAAGGCGCTGTGATCATTGATGTGAGTATTGATATGGGTGGTTGTTTTGAGACCAGTGAAATTACAGACCACAACAAACCCACTATAGAGAAATATGGTGTGATACATTATGGTGTTCCCAATATACCCTCCCGATATCCCAAGACCGCTTCGATATCGATCAGCAATATTTTCACCCCATACCTATTGAAGTTAGGGGAAGATGGTGGATTGGAAAACTCATTGCGTTTTGACAAAGGATTACGTAATGGCCTTTATTTGTATCATGGCATCCTTACGAGTAAGGCCGTGGGCGAATGGTTCGATTTACAATATAGCGACATCAACTTCTTGATTTTTTAAGAATTCTATTTCGTTAAATCAGGAATCATAAATCAACAAAAGCCTATCTTGCAGCTTTATTCTAAACTTCTTTTACTCTGTTATGGCATTTTTGAAACGCTTGGGATTCTACCTTTTCGGTCTCGCTATCGGGCTTGTTTTTTTAAGTATTTTTTTGAGGAAAAAATCGGAGGAGACCGGCGTGGAGTTTTGTTACTTTCCCAACTGTAGAACATTGAAGGACATTCGTTCCAAACCACTTTCCTATGCCGGGGAAGTACGAGACATGATCGATGACAAACAATTGGATTCCCTAGTGATCGCCTATTTTCTTCGCGAGGGTGAGGTGGATTTCAAAAAGAGCGATACCAAGTCCAAACCTTGTAAAATATATGTTATACAAGCGGATATGAACGATAAACAAGGCGTGATGACCGTACGTAATTGTCCAGACAGCGCGTTTATCGAAAAAATGGAATTTTAAGTTGCCAAGAAATCAAATATTTCTTCGTTTCCGTTCCTTTTTCAATAAAGTGAGTTCACGACTGGTCTGGCCAGCTACGGAGGTATTTTCTTCTGCCCGCCGGATCAAATAGGGCATAACATCACGAACTGGACCAAAGGGAAGGTACTTCGCTACATTATAACCTGCTGCCGCAAGGTTGAATGAAATATGGTCGCTCATACCATATAATTGGCCAAACCAAATTCTTTCATCGGACGGGGCCACTCCTTTTTCTTTCATTAACTCCATAAGGTAATAGCTGCTTTCCTCATTATGGGTACCTAAAAACAACGAAATGGTATCTAAGCGATCTAAGATATATTTCGTAGAGGCATCATAATTCTCATCCGTCGCTTTTTTTGTCGGACACATGGGTGTTTTGTAGCCCTTCTCCTCTGCACGAAGGTTTTCCTTTTCCAAATAGGCGCCCCGAACCGTTTTCATGCCTATTTTAAAACCTTCTTTCTGGGCAGTTGCATAAAGCTTTTCCAGATAATCCATCCTATCCCACCGATACATCTGTATGGTATTGAAAACAATGGTTTTCTCTTTGTTGTACTTGCGCATCATATCCTCGACCAATTGGTCTGCCGCGCCTTGCATCCAGCTTTCCTCGGCATCGATCAATAAGGACACATTTAAGTCATAGGCCTTTTTACAGGTTTTGTCAACACGGTTCACAACGCGGTCCCACTCTGCTTGTTCCTTATCGGTAAGTGCCTTTCCTTCGGTAATCTTGGTGTATAATGCCAATCTACCATATCCTGTTGGTTTAAAAACCGCAAAGGGAATGGCATCCTTCTCCTTGACAAAATCCAATATCTCCAAAGTTTTGGCCAGGGCACAATCCAATGGATCTTCCTCATCCTTTCCTTCAACGGAATAGTCGAGTACCGAACTTACTCCTTTGCCCCACATCTTATCGACAACAGGCATACAATCAATCTCACTCACCCCTCCACAAAAATGATCAAAAACCGTTGCGCGTATTAAACCATCTACGGGAAGATGGGCCTTCAGGGCAAAATTGGTCATAGCCGTGCCAATACGCACCAAGGGTTCGTTGGCAATCATTTTAAACAAAAAGTATGCTCGCTCTAATTCGGAATCTGATTTTAAAGCAAATGCGGTTGAAGTATCCTCAAAAATTCGCTCCATTTTTAAGTATTGATTAACATATCAAATATAATCACAGATTTTGTATTCTTATCAATAAAAATAACGTTTATTTTGTGTTATCTATGTATTTGAAAATGGAATCGATAACAACTTCTTCCTATAGTGTTCATTTTAATGAAAAAGCCTTTGAGAACTTAAGGGAGTACCTTAGGAACAATGCGTATTCAAAAGTGTTCGTTTTAGTTGACGAAAATACCAAAATGCATTGTTTGCCTCTGTTAGAGAAAGAAATGACCAAGGAGATTTCCTTCGGGTTGATTGAAATCAAATCTGGGGAAGCCCATAAGAATATCGAAGCGTGCAACCATGTTTGGCTTGCATTGTCAACAATGGACGCAGACCGAAAAAGTCTTTTGATAAACCTTGGTGGTGGCGTGGTTACCGATTTGGGCGGATTTGTCGCTTCTACCTACAAAAGGGGTATTGATTTCATCAACATTCCCACGACGCTTTTATCTATGGTAGATGCATCGGTTGGGGGAAAGACCGGTGTAGACCTCGGATCCCTGAAAAATCAGATCGGTGTGATCAACCAGCCCCAAATGGTTTTGATCGCCCCAGTATTTTTGCACACGTTGGATGACCGCCAAATGCATAGTGGTTTTGCGGAAATGTTGAAACACGGTCTTATTCAAGATGCTTCCTATTGGCAAACGCTTAAAGCCTTGAAAAACCTTAAAAGTGTCGACAAACACATTTTCACTTCCGTTTCCATCAAGAACAAAGTGGTGTTGGAAGATCCTACGGAACAGCATTTGAGAAAGATCTTGAACTATGGGCATACACTGGGTCATGCCGTCGAATCTTATTTTCTCGAAAACAATGCCAAGGAAACTCTTTTACATGGCGAAGCCATTGTCGTAGGAATGATTTTGGAGGCCTATTTATCATATAAACTGACGGGGTTACCCTTGGTTAGCCTAGCGGATATCAAATCATCATTTCTTAATCGTTACGAAAAGGTCCAATTTTCGAATGAGGATATAACGGCAATACTATCGAATCTGAAATTCGATAAGAAAAATTCCCATGGCAATATCAATTTTGTGCTTTTGGAGGCTATCGGTCATCCTGTGATCGATGTTAAAATTCCACCTGAATTATACGTCGAGGCTTTCGCATACTACAAAGAATAAGCGCTTCATATACTAAAATGAACGGTTTACAACTCTTTGAACTTCCACATGGGATTTATGGCTAGTTTAGAAGGACATAATATTTATTTTATGTTTAACCGAAAAACCATACTACCATGCTCCGTAAACTTATAGATTACAAAAAGCTTGACCATGACTTAGCGGCCAGACTCATTGAAACGTATCCTGATGGATATGGAGATGAAGATATTATCACCTTTAAAAACGTACAAGGGGAAATTATTGAAACCGTTGAACTAAAGACCCCCGACACGATCTATTTGGTCAAAATAAGCAAATGCCTAGCCAACTTCATTTCGAACTTTGAGGAAAACATGGAAAGGGATATGGAAACCAAGGAAGAAAGCGACTTTGAGGAAGATCTTCCTATCGAGGAATTGGAGATCCATTCGGAGGAGGAATTTAGCGAGGAAGCTTAGTCGAAATACCCAAGTATCTTTCCCGTATCACATTTCTATGATGCTTTTGGTGGCCGCAGATAATGAAACCTATGGCAGCCACACTCATAGAACCATTGCTCACCGACCCTATATTATGAAGGGCCAGTCGGTTCATCGTTGAAAAGAGGGCCATCGTTGATTGACGTACTATCGCATATTCCTCGATAATACTTTTTTTCGTTCTTTTTGCCGCATTGGAATTGGGCACGAATAGATCCTGATCAAAACCAGGTAAGGGCGTCTTATCACCCCGCATCAAACGCAAGGCCCTATATTGAAAAACGCGTTCCGTATCCAAAATGTGCACCAAGACTTCGGCAAGGGTCCATTTACCATCAGCGTAGGCAAAACCAAATTTTTCTTCTGGCAAACTATCCAAGAATTTAGGAAAATTCCCCAATTGTCGCTCCAGTATATCGAACAATTCAACATCTCCCAATACGTCGAGGTAGGGCTGATAAAAAGAAGGATATTCCAATTTGTCCAATGCACTGATGTTCATAAGGCCACTATTAAAAAATCCCAAAAACAAGGGCTTTTGGGATCGGTTTCTATTATCTAAATTAGGTTACAATTCGTTGAATATGGTATGCATCAACCTTTTCTTATCGTTGATGCTCTCTTCGAGGGAAATCATGGTCTCCGTTCTACTGATGCCATCTATATCATCGATCCTAAATATAATGTTTTTGGCATGGTTTGTATCCTTGGCCCTGATCTTACAAAAAATATTGAATTTACCTGTGGTGATATGGGCGACTGTGACGTTTGGTATTTGCTCCAAACGTTCCAAAACGAATTTTGTCTGATGTGTTTTTTCCAAAAATATACCCACATACGCAATAAAGGCATAACCCAGCTTTACATAGTCCAACGTGAGGGATGAACCACGGATTATTCCAGCTTCTTCCATTTTTTTAACACGCACATGAACCGTACCTGCAGAAATCAATAGTTTTTTGGCTATATCGGTAAAAGGGGTTCTTGTGTTATCGATCAACATATCCAGAATCTGGTGGTCTATTTCGTCTAATTTAATTTTTGTCATGGTTAATTGATATTTTGGGCAAAAATAAGAAATTAAGAAATTAAACTTAATAAAAGTTGTTGTTTTTTAACAAAAATGTAATTATGAGAAGTTTTATTGGTCTAATATTCAAAAACCGGACTTAAAGCAGCTGCCAAAAAGATTGGGATCTAAGGGACAATAACTCATTTTCCTTGATACAATCGAAAGTTTTATGACCATAATAACCCTGAAGATTTCCGGTTTTTTCGACCACTGCGTCAAAAACAACCTTCCCGTCTACAAGCAATTCCCTAAAGAGCAACCCGATGGCGTCCCCAGCTTTATACCTATTGGGATTTATAAGGTGTGCATTTCTTATAAGGATATCGTAAAATAACTTGTTGTTATCCGGGATCAGAAAATAATCGTCCTTATCAAATAACCGCAGTGTACCCTGGGAGATGGTATCCAAAGCCGTAACCAGTGCCAAAAATATCAATCTTCGGGTTTCTTCACGACCATAATCCCCGGGGAAATGACCAGCTTCGAAGAGCACCGTAGGTGCTTTTAACATTTGAAAGGTGTCACCAACGCAATTCGCGTTAAAACCATCATCATAACGGCCAATTTGCCCAGGTATCACCTCTTGTAGTGCCTGGTTCATGGCCACGATAAGCCGCATACTTTCTGCCCTGGATTCGGAAACACTCCGCTTTTCATCAAAAGCGGGCGCCAAAAATGAAACCGTCGCCGGTTTAGGTGTAGCCCCCACATTGAAAATCGTTCGTTGCCCGTGTAGATTAAAACAAAAATCAGGTTTAAAATCTTCGAAACACGCCCTTAATACCCTGCTTTCAGGCTGACTCCTGGCTTGGGCATCCCTATTCAAATCAACTTGATTTGCATTTAAACGCGTATATGCCTTGGCCCCATCAGGATTAAGCATTGGGATGATCTTGATTGTACACTGTTTCAAAATGGGCCCGTACAATTTCCTGTTGGCTCGAACTGCACATAAAAGATCAAAAATAGCTTTGGTTGTGGTTGATTCATTCCCATGCATTTGGGACCACATGAAAATTCGATGTGTACCCTGCCCAAAAGTAACAGCATGAATGGGAAGATCATTTACGGACCGTCCTATTTCGGTTACTTTAAAAATATCAGGAAGCTCCTTCAAGAGATTCGAAATATGTTCGTAGGCAATATACCTCCCCTTAAGGGTATTTTCTTTTATCGATAGATAATCCATCCCGGATATTTGCATATGTGATGTGTGTATGGTTACAAATGTAATGTCAATATAAATTACATTTGTAAATCATGTAAATTACATTTGTAACTTGCAAACAAGGATAAACTCAATGGTATCCAACAATTGTAAACAAAAATTCTGTCCGGATTGATTCAAATTATAATTTTGACAATATATATCTATTTTCCAATTATTTACTTTATGTTATATATATCTATTATTTAACTATTTTATTGGAATTAACAGTCGTATGGGAATGGGTGGACAATCTTTTCATTACTTTTGTAATCTTATATAATCACAATGGTAAACTCAACTGATTTTATAAAACGATTGGAGATCATACTTCGGTATTATGATCTATCGGCAGCGGTTTTTGCGGATAAGATCAATGTGCAACGTTCCAGTATTTCCCATTTACTTTCAGGACGGAACAAACCAAGTTTGGAATTCGTATTAAAGCTGGTCAAGACCTTTCCCGAAGTAAATCTATATTGGCTATTAAATGGCAAAGGAAATTTTCCCGCCACCAAGGAAACACTTCCCAAAGAGACCGACCCATCCCCTAGCACAAGTTCCAAAGGAGAATCCTTGGTCCCAACAGCATCAGGCCCCGGCAAAACCATTGAGCATATTGTTATTTTCTATAGCGATGGCAGCTTTAGGTCCTATAACGGATAATACGATATCACCAAAACCATTTTATTTTAAAAGCGGATATGCTATGTGCCACTAAATTCTTTATTTTGTGCCTATGCTAAAAAGAATGACGTTATCATTGGTCGTATTATTGACCGTAAACGCTTGTTATCAACCCCAAAGGGATTGCAAGGCTTTTAAGAATGGGGAGTTCACGTTCACATCGATCATTGATGATAAGGAAGTCAGCACTACTTTTGTGCGGAATGGCGATTTGGAAATCGACTATTTTCAAGGAAAAGTCGATAGCTCTTCGGTACGCTGGATCAATGATTGTGAATATATCGTCAAAAAAATGCATCCTAAAAACAAAGCTGAAGAGAAATCGGTTCACATGAAAATATTGACAACTACTGAAAATTCATATACCTTTGAATATAGTATCGTAGGAGACGACAATAAATCCAGAGGAACCGCCATAAAAACCAACTAACCATGTTCGAAATCTTAACAAGCCCCGATGCCTGGGTGGCATTACTTACATTGACTTTTCTTGAAATCGTTTTAGGGATAGATAACATTGTCTTTATCTCTATCGTTGCCAACAAACTCCCCCAAAAGGACCGACAAAAAGCCACCAACATAGGATTATTACTGGCCATGGTTCAGCGGATTATACTTTTGTTCGCCGTTTCATTCTTGATTGGGCTAAAAAATCCGTTTTATTACATCGAGACTTCTTGGCTTACGACGGGCATAAGCGGCCAGGCCATTATCCTTTTAGTTGGAGGGCTTTTTCTATTATACAAAAGCACATCGGAAATACATGAAAAAGTCGAGCTACCCGAACATGATGAAGATGCTATCAAAGCAAAGAGCATAACCAGTTTTTCGAAAGCTATTTTTCAAATAGTAATCATTGATTTTATCTTTTCCATTGATTCTATTTTGACTGCGGTCGGAATGACCAACGGTATTGGCGATAAGCCTGCAGATGCATTGGTATTAATGATTATCGCCGTGATAATTTCAATAATAATCATGATGGTTTTTGCGAACCCCATCAGGGTTTTCATCCATAAACATCCCTCGATGCAACTACTGGCACTTTCCTTTTTGATTCTTATCGGATTTATGCTTATTGCAGAGGCGGCCCATTTGAGCCATACGAAATTCTTTGGTCAGGAAATTGGCGCTATTCCAAAAGGGTATCTTTACTTCGCCATTGCATTTTCACTACTCGTGGAGTTTTTGAATATGAAAATGAGAAAAAAAGAGACCATTGAAGAATAAGGTTAAAACCTAGACTTAATTAGGTCTTGAATATACGACATTAGGGTTTCTGTCCTTCTCTTTTCTGAATAATCGTTGTTGCTGCTTTACGGTAAGGGTACTACCATCGTGACTCCAGCCTGGAGGCCCGAAAATATACATGAACATATGGGAAAGCTTCTTCGATTTCTTGAGATCGTTCCAGATATCCTTGAATTCATGGGTAAGGATTACGATAGGATTGTACGACTGGGGCGCATGGATCACTCCATATTTGACCTCGATATTCTCATCGTACGCTTTCCAAGTCCCAAAAATTTTATCGAAAATATTCAAGAATCCACCATGGTTTTTGTCCAAATATTCCACGTTTTGGGCATGATGCACTTGGTGCATGGTATGGGTGTTGAATATTTTTTCCAAAAATCCCAATTTTGGCACATATACCGTATGCAATTGGAATTGCCAAAGCGCCTCAATACCTAGGCACACCACAACCATTTCAGGAGGAAAGCCCAAAGCCGGCAACCACATATAGAACAAGGGTTTATATAAAATGGTAAACCAACCATTTCTTACCGCCGTTCCCAGATTAAAGTGGTCCGATGAGTGGTGCACAATATGCGCGGCCCATAAAATCCGAATTTCATGATTTGCCCTATGAAACCAGTAATAGGTAAAATCATCGGCCAATTGACATAACACCCAAATGTACCAGGCATATCCAAATGATTTGTAACCCATGATATTGGTTCTGATACCATCGACCATGGGATTGAACAATTCATAGGTGTATTCGAAAATGACAATAGCGGAAATCACTTTGATCAATGGTGCGATAATCGCAGAGCCGACCCCCATAAAACCACTTGCGAACAGGTCTTTCCATTCATAGAGTTCGTCAGCTCCATGGGTTTTGCTATAAGCTAATTCCAACAAGATAAATGCAATAAAACAAGGTACTCCGTATACCAGGGGGTTGGTAAAATCCATAATTCTTAAATTAATTCAAAGGTACTGTATAATATTACCCCTGCAAAACTTCTTATTATTCCTTATTTTTTCTGAGAATCTCATTTTGTTCCTTCATGAGCTGTTCCAAATTAGCCAACAACTCAATATTCTTAGGGGTTGTTTCCTCCTTATTGGCGGGATCTTCAGCCTTGGTTCGAAATCTGTTCATAAATTTAATGACCACAAAAATGGTAAATGAAATGATCATAAAATCGACCAATACCTCGATAAGTTCCCCATATCCGATAGCCACCTCACCCACATTCCCAGTGGCTTCGCGCAGCACATATTTCTTATTGGAGAGTGTTACATCTTCGGTCAATAAGGAAAAAGGAGGCATTATCACCTTTTTTACCAACACATTGACCACTTGATTGAATGCAGTACCAATGATGATACCAATGGCCATATCGATCATATTGCCTTTTATGGCGAAATTCTTGAACTCCTGAATAAAATTTTTCATAAAAATCCCTGCTTAAAATAAAGCCGTCTGCCCTTCCCCAGCGATATCAGGCCCTTGGTCATCATCGGTCTTGTTTTTGGGAGTCTCCTTTGATTCCAAGCTTACATCCTCCTCGTCGACCACCTCTATTTCACTGGCCTCCTGCGTTGTAGGTTCCTCATAGGGCAATGACTCTAATAAATTAATATTCTTTACCTTTTCGGCCGTCAATTGATTACCTAAAGCTTTTATACCTTTAATAGCTATAAAATCCTCTAAATCAACCGTTAAGTTTGGTTTCGAATCCTTGCCTCTAGGCTTTGCGAATTCGATTTCGACGACAGGTCGCCAATCTGTGGACACCAACTCCAAATAAGACTTTGGGTGCTCGGTAATAAACTGGTCTTCCCGATTACCGTGTTCAATCAGAAATCGTTTTACATAAAATCGCTCCTTATCACCATCCCAATAGATTGCGGACAAGGGTTTGGCGGGATTCCATTTTTCAAGAATGATCATATCATCATCAAACCTTGAAGTCAAGGTCGGCAACATTGTTTTGGCAACTCCCTTCTGGTTTACGACCAATAGAAGATCGTCGCCACGGAACTCTCCGAGAAGCTCTCCCCGCCCATCTACGTTAAGCCGACGCACCACATCATCGAACCAAATCTTACGGGGCTTAAGTGTCGAAACTCCCTTTTCCTTTAATTCGATACGCTTAACCGTATATTTCGTAACTATATTGCCCTTAGAATCCCTTCCCTTTATAAGAACATCGGCAAAATCGATGTCCCATTTCAGTTTTTTGATACTCCCAACCTGCCGCAGGTTCACGGTGACCACCTCCGCCTCTCCATTGGGGTTGGCGGAAAAATAGTAGACCATGGAATTCGCCTTTCCCGCCGTAAGGTCATATAAGCGATCACGGGTAACACTAGTGATATTGAACCTTTTGATATAGGTAGGACCCCCTTTACCATCCCTATAGATCATATTGTAAATGGTACGTTTATCTTTTTTCTTAAAAACAGCAACGTGAATGATGTTCTTGCCGACAAAAGTCTTGCTATCCACCTTGGTCACCATGGCCTTGCCTTCTTTTGTGAAAATGATGATATCATCAATATCACTACAATCGGTGACATACTCATCACGCTTCAAGGAGGTACCTACAAAACCTTCTTCGCGGTTTACGTATAATTTGGTATTCCGAATGACAACCTTTGTTGCTTCTATCTCATCGAATATCCTTATTTCTGATTTGCGACCGCGATCCTTGCCATATTTGGTCTTTAAATTCTTGAAATAATCTATCGCATATACAATTAGATTGTCCAAATGGTTTTTCACCTCGGCAATACTCTCTTCAAGACTATCAAGGTATTGTTGGGCCTTATCGATATCGAACTTAGAAATACGCTTGATTCGAATTTCGGTCAAACGAACGATATCCTCTTCCGTAACCGCGCGTTTCAAATGTTTGGTATGCGGTTTCAACCCCTTGTCAATTGCCGAAATAACCCCCTCCCAAGTTTCTTCTTCCTCAATATCCCTATAGATACGGTTTTCGATAAAAATACGTTCCAAGGAAGCAAAATGCCATTGTTCTTCAAGCTCCGACAATTTGATTTCCAACTCGGCCTTTAGCAGGTCAACCGTAAGTTCGGTAGATTGTCGCAACATATCGGACACCCCGATGAAAAGAGGTTTGTTATCCTCAATGATACAGCCCAAGGGCGATATGGATGATTCGCAGGCCGTGAAGGCATAAAGGGCGTCGATGGTTTTGTCTGGGGAGATCCCACCCGGCAAATGAACCAAAATCTCAACCTCAGCCGCGGTGTTATCCTCGATTTTCTTGATTTTTATTTTCCCTTTATCGTTTGCCTTTAAGATAGAATCTATTAAAGAAGAAGTGTTGGTGCCATAAGGTATCTCACTAATAACCAAGGTATTCTTATCCCTTTGGGATATTTGGGCGCGCACAAGCACCTTGCCCCCGCGAAGGCCATCGTTATAAGCACTTACATCGATAATCCCCGCCGTTGGGAAATCGGGATATATTTGAAAACGCTGCCCTTTCAAATGCTTTATAGAAGCATCGATCAATTCTATGAAATTATGTGGCAATACTTTGGTTGAAAGCCCTACCGCAATGCCCTCTGCGCCTTGCGCCAACAACAAGGGGAACTTAACGGGTAGATTTACCGGTTCTTTTTTTCGACCATCATAAGAGAGTTGCCATTCAGTGATCTTGGGGCTAAAAACCACCTCTAGGGCGAATTTTGACAATCGCGCCTCAATATATCGCGAAGCAGCAGCCCTATCCCCTGTAAGGATATTGCCCCAGTTCCCCTGGGTATCGATCAGCAGGTCTTTTTGACCAATCTGCACCATGGCATCCGCAATACTCGCATCCCCGTGAGGGTGGTACTGCATGGTATGCCCCACTACATTGGCCACTTTGTTATAACGGCCGTCATCGAGCTCCTTGAGTGCATGCAATATTCTACGTTGCACCGGTTTGAAACCATCTTCGATGGCCGGCACGGCCCTTTCTAAAATAACGTAGGATGCATAGTCTAAAAACCAATCCTTGTACATGCCCGTAACCTTGGTCAAGGCATCATTGGTCCCTTCAATATCAGTGCTGTCTTCAGTAGGTGGATTTTCGTCTTGTGCTTCGTTTAGCTCTTCGTTATCTTCCATAAAGAAAGAATCGTATTATCTTGATTTATAATTGGTTTTCTTCTATCAGGTCAATTTCAACTTTAAGGTTATTTATGATAAATTCCTGTCGGTCTGGGGTGTTTTTCCCCATATAGAATTGCAAGAGATTCTCAATGGACATGGCCTTGTCGAGCATGACAGGTTCTAACCGAATATCTTCCCCTATAAAGTATTTAAATTCATCCGGGGAGATTTCCCCAAGCCCTTTAAAGCGGGTTATTTCGGGTTTCCCTGTCAACTTTGTGATGGCGTCCCTACGCTCCTCTTCACTATAACAATAAATAGTCTCCTTTTTATTACGGACCCTGAACAAAGGGGTTTGTAAAATATAGAGGTGGTTCTCTTTGATCAACTCCGGGAAAAATTGCAGGAAAAATGTAATCAACAAGAGTCGAATATGCATACCATCAACGTCAGCATCGGTAGCAATAACAACATTGTTATATCGCAGCTCTTCCATTGATTCCTCAATATTCAATGCAGCCTGTAAGAGATTGAACTCCTCGTTCTCGTAAACAATCTTTTTTGACATCCCGTACGAGTTTAAGGGCTTTCCCCTTAGGCTGAATACGGCTTGGGTATTCACATCACGTGATTTGGTAATAGATCCTGAAGCCGAATCCCCCTCCGTGATGAATAGTGTACTTTCCAATCGACGGTCATTCTTCATATCGCCTAAGTGCACCCGACAATCCCGTAGCTTCTTATTATGAAGACTCGCCTTTTTTGCACGGTCTCGTGCTAATTTTCGAATACCTGAGAGCTCTTTGCGCTCTTTCTCGGCCATCATGATCTTTCGTTGCAATTTTTCCGCGGTTTCCGGATTTTTATGCAGATAATTATCCAGGTACTTGCCTACAAAATCATTGATGTAGGTACGGACGGTTGGAAAATCGCCCCCCATATCGGTAGATCCCAGTTTGGTCTTGGTCTGGCTTTCGAATACAGGCTCCATGACCTTTATAGCTATGGCCGAAATAATGGATTTGCGAATATCGCTGGCATCATAATTCTTTCCATAATAGTCCCGTATGGTCTTTACCAATGCCTCTCGAAAGGCCGACTGGTGTGTTCCGCCCTGTGTCGTATGCTGACCATTGACAAATGAATGGTATTCTTCGCTATATTGGGTTTTACTATGGGTAATGGCAACTTCAATATCCTCCCCTTTTAAGTGGATGATGGGATATAAAAGATCCTCGGCATTATTGTTATCTTCCAATAAATCTTTCAATCCGTTTTCAGAATAAAACTTTTCCCCATTGAAAACAATGGTCAAACCCGGATTCAGATACACGTAGTTCTTGAGCATGCGCTCTATATACTCATTTCTGTATTTGTATTTTTTGAAAATAGCCTCATCAGGTGTGAAGGACACCTTAGTCCCTTTTCGTTTGGTTGTTTCAATCGGTCCTTCTTCGGACACCAAATTTCCTTGGCTGAATTGAGCGGTCTTCATCTGGTTCTCCCTTGAAGATTGCACTTCAAAAAAACTCGAAAGTGCATTGACCGCTTTGGTACCTACGCCATTCAGTCCGACCGATTTTTTGAACGCACGACTGTCATACTTGCCCCCGGTGTTCATTTTAGAGACCACATCCACCACCTTGCCCAAGGGAATACCTCGACCGTAGTCCCGCACTTTTACGATATTATCCTTGATGGCGATTTCAATGGTCTTGCCGGCACCCATTACAAATTCATCGATACAATTGTCGATGGTTTCTTTTAGAAGAATATAGATACCGTCATCAGCCGATGAACCATCTCCCAATTTTCCGATATACATTCCAGGACGTAAGCGAATATGCTCCTTCCAGTCAAGCGATCTAATATTATCTTCAGTATATTGGGACTCAGCCATAGTTTATTAGGGATTACTCCCGCTAATATAAAATTTCAAAGCAAAAATCAAAGTTTTTGGCCCGGAAAGTAATCAACAACGAAAATACCAATTTTGTTCTGATAATTCAATGTATCTCTTCTAAATGTTACCGATGCGTATCACCTTTGAAGTCAACTAATAGAAATACGACCGACACGCATGCATACCGCTTAAAATGCTTTTTTTCTGGAAACCAATGAAACACCTCCGATTACCACGATCATCCCGAAAATCTGCAGGAGCGAAATTCGTTCATCAAGAAAAAAATAGGCCAAGACGATGGTAGAGACAGGTCCTAAACTTCCGAAGACGGAAAAAGTAGATGCCCCTAATCGGCCTATGGCCGCAGAAACCAAAAATGAAGGCACCAAGGTAGAGAAAATGGCCATGGCCAATCCCAATAGGTAAACTTCAGTAGGATAACTGTCAAGATGGAACCCCTTTACGGCCAAATAATGCAGCATTACACATAACGTCGATACGATCATGGCGAATGATGTAAATTGCACTACCCCGAATTTTGGTATGAGCCAACCACTTCCCACCAAATAGGAAGCATAGGTCAAGGCGCTTAAAAAAATCAAGGTTGCCCCGAGGACTATCGAGGCATCATTCACGACAGCCTCATCCCAAAATGTGATAAGCACCCCAATATAGGTGATTAAAATAGCAAGCGCCTGCATCTTGGTAATTCGTTTCTTAAAGAAGAACCATGCCAATAAAACTACCATGGTCGGGTATATAAAAAGGATGATGCGCTCTAAGCCCGCCTTTAAGTACTGAAGCCCCATAAAGTCGAAAAGACTGGCTAGATAGTACCCGATAAAACCAAAAAACAAGATCCATAAATAGTCCTTTTTCCTAATCTCATTCGGATGTAAGGGTTTTTTCCAAAAGGCAATAAGGAGATAAAAGGGAAAGGCGAAGCCCATTCGAAACAACAAAAGGGTAAGATGGTCGATTGAATACGTATAGGCTATTTTAACCATGACCGCTTTGGCCGAAAATAAGATCACACCCACTATAGCGAATATAATACCACTTCCTGAGGCCGATGCTTTTTTGATCATACAACCAACCTAAAACTTTCGATTTAAAATATGGAAACAAAACAATATGGATTACAATACCCAACAAGTATTCATACCCGAAGTTATTCTTATAGAAGAATGGCAACCTTCATCTAAACATTGAATCTAAAATGCATAACATCCCCATCCTGAACGATGTAATCCTTGCCTTCGACCCGCATTTTTCCGGCTTCCTTCACTTTGGCCTCACTACCATAGGCGATGTAGTCATCATAAGAGATCACCTCGGCCCTGATAAACCCTTTTTCAAAATCGGTATGGATCACTCCTGCGGCCTGGGGTGCGGTGGCACCAACCGGAATGGTCCAGGCCCTAACTTCCTTAACCCCCGCGGTAAAATACGTTTCCAGATCCAAAAGCCGATAGGCTACACGTATCAGTTTGGCAGAACCTGGTTCGGACAACCCCAGATCTTCAAGGAACATTTGTCGTTCCTCATAAGTCTCCAATTCAGTAATATCTGCCTCTGTCCCTACAGCAAGAACAACTATTTCCGCCTTCTCATTTGCCACGGCAGCCTTAACCCTTTCCACATACTCATTTCCTGTCACAGCAGCCTCTTCATCAACATTGCAAACATACATTACGGGCTTATCGGTTATAAACTGTAAGGGTTTCACAAACTCCTTCCGCTCATCGTCTGAAAGGGCGATGGCCCGTACTGAAACTCCGGCCTCCAGTCCTAGTTTCACCTTCATTAATGCCGATTCTTCTTTTTGGGCTTCCTTATTCCCTGTTTTGGCGGCTCTTATAACCTTATCCAATTTTTTGTCAACGGTCTCAAGGTCTTTCAATTGTAATTCCATATCAATGGTCTCCTTATCCCGAATAGGATCCACAGAGCCATCGACATGTACGATATTATCATTGTCAAAACATCGGAGCACATGAAGAATCGCATCCGTTTCTCGAATATTGCCCAAGAATTGATTACCGAGTCCCTCGCCCTTACTGGCTCCTTTGACCAGTCCTGCAATATCAACGATTTCAACTGTCGCCGGTAATACGCGCTCAGGATGAACAATGGCCTCCAATTTCTGCAACCTTGAATCAGGAACATTGACCACGCCGATATTGGGCTCTATGGTACAAAATGGAAAGTTGGCACTTTGTGCCTTTGCATTCGACAAACAATTAAATAACGTGGACTTCCCTACGTTTGGCAATCCTACAATACCTGCTTTCATATTTTTAGATGTTAGAGCTAAGAAACAAGAGCCTAGACTACTAATTTTCTTAATTCGGCTGCAAATATAATCGTTAGGAGTACACTAGGGAAATTTGCTGTGATTTATTAACCAACCAGTGAGGTTTAAACCATTTATTTATCCAAAAAAACAGTACTTATTCCAAATAAAATAAATCTTCAAGTTAAGTGAATGTTTTTAGTCTTGACTCTTGATTCCAATATCGAAACGGTCATATATGTCAGGGCTATCCATCTGGGTGCATAAATTTTTGTTTAGCCAATAATTGGGCTTCAGTCTCCTTATGATCCTCATCAGGCACGCAACAATCAACGGGGCAGACCGCCGCACATTGGGGCTCATCATGAAACCCCATACATTCCGTACACTTATCAGGTACAATGAAATAATACTCATCACTAACAGGTTCCTGCACCCCTTCTGCGTTGACCGCATTTCCGTTGGGCAACACAACATCTCCCTGTAAGGAAGTTCCATCGCTAAAACGCCAGTCATCGGCAGCCTCATAAATGGCAGTATTGGGACATTCTGGTTCACAAGCGCCACAATTGATACACTCGTCAGTAATTATAATAGCCATAATTTTCTTTTTCTTTTGATCTGAATTAACCTCAGCATGCTTATTTTTGCCCAAAGGTAACCCCTTATTCATTTCTTTACAAATTGATATGGCCTACCAGGAAAGATTAAAAGCATTCAGTAACCTAGGGGAATTCTTTAGGGCATTTACCAAATCGTCCAAAAATGACCACTTAATCACCCAAAATAAAAGGTGGCATTCCGAATTGGAGGAGGCGATTGTTCTAGCCGGTCACAAAAACGGATGGTTTACCAAGGAGAATATCCATTTCGCATTGGAAAGTTGGGGACACCTCCTTACCGCTGAAAATCTTTCGAATTGGTTAGGGCCTTACGACGTCGAAAAAAACAGGCACAAAGCGGTAGCGCTGATCATGGCAGGGAATATACCTTTGGTCGGTTTCCATGATTTTATTTCAGTGCTCCTCACAGGAAATAGGGCTGTCGTAAAACTAGCGAGTAACGATGCGGTATTGTTGCCGTTTATTTCAAGTTACCTGATACATCACGAACCGTCACTTGAAGGGGAAATTGTTTTTAGCGAAGGGAAATTGGAACACTTTGATGCCGTCATAGCCACAGGAAGCGATAATACCGCTCGCTATTTTGAATACTATTTTGGCCATAAACCCCATATAATTCGCAAGAACCGAAACTCTGTTGCTGTATTGACCGGAAACGAGTCCAAAGAAGAACTAAGAGGTTTGGGGGAGGATATTTTTCGGTATTACGGTTTGGGCTGTAGAAGCGTTTCAAAAGTCTTTGTGCCCAGTTCGTATCGGTTCGATACTTTTTTTGAGGCCATATTCGATTATAATCCCATACTAAACCACGCCAAATATGCAAATAACTACGATTATAACAAAGCGGTTTATTTAATGAGCGAATTCAAGCTCCTGGAAAACGGATTCTTAATGCTCAAAGAGGATTCCAAATACGGCTCGCCTATTGCGACCTTATTTTACGAGGAATATCAGTCGCTTGACCATTTGAAAAAACGCATTGAGGCAGATAAGAAAAAGATTCAGTGTGTGGTTTCGAATGGCTTATTCGATGATGAGGTAGCGTTTGGCCTTACACAGAAACCTCGGCTACATGACTATGCCGATAGTATAGATACTGTTGAATTCCTGTTAAAAACATAGTCCAATATATTTAAAAATCATACTGATAGTTCCCATATAATTCATGACCTTTGAACTCTAAATTTATAGCTTTGATGAAACCGACAGGATGAAAAGAATCATTTCCTTTTGAGTTTACCGATTCTTTTAATCAACAAAGGTTGCATGCCACATTGAAACGCAATAATAACAAACACATGAAAAAACATAATTTTAGTGCCGGTCCTTGTATATTACCACAAGAGGTGTTTTTAAAAGCCTCTGGGGCTATAATGGATTTTAACGGATCAGGACTTTCCTTAATCGAAGTATCCCATAGAAGCAAGGACTTTGTCGAAGTCATGGAAAAAGCCCGTTCGCTTGCCCTAGAACTTTTAGGGTTAGAAGGCAAGGGTTATCAGGCGTTGTTTCTGCAAGGCGGGGCAAGTCTCGAATTTCTCATGGTCGCCTATAACCTACTGGAAACCAAAGCAGGGTATCTGAATACAGGAACTTGGAGTAGCAAAGCTTTAAAAGAGGCACGTCTTTTTGGCGAGGTGGTCGAAGTTGGCTCCTCTAAGGACGAGAATTTCAATTATATACCTAAGGGATACACCATTCCGTCAGGACTTGATTATCTGCATTTGACTTCGAACAATACCATTTTCGGCACCCAACTGAAAAAATTTCCCAAGGTCGATATCCCATTGGTCTGCGATATGAGTTCGGATATCTTCTCAAGACAAGTGGATTTTTCACAGTTTGATTTGATCTATGCTGGAGCGCAAAAGAATATGGGTCCGGCTGGCACGACATTGGTGGTGGTCAAAGAAGATATTCTTGGAAAAGTGTCCAGGCAAATCCCCTCTATGTTGGATTATAAAGTTCATATCAGTAAGGATAGCATGTTCAATACGCCAGCTGTATTTGCGGTATATACTTCAATGCTGACGTTAGAATGGCTAAAGAACTTGGGCGGGATTGCCGCAATTGAGGAAATCAATGAGAAAAAAGCACAGTTGTTGTACTCTGAAATTGATTTAAATCCACTTTTTGATGGATATGCCAAAAAAGAAGATCGATCTATTATGAACGCCACCTTCAATCTCACCGAAGACAAGTTAAAGGCTACTTTTGACGCTACGTGTAAGGAAGCGGGAATCATAGGAATCAATGGACATCGCTCTGTTGGTGGGTATAGGGCCTCAATGTACAATGCATTGCCCCTCGAAAGTGTTGGCACCTTGGTCGATGTAATGAGTGAAATGGAACGCAAAGGATAATCAATATTTACAATGAAAATTTTAGCAAACGACGGTATCTCTAAAACTGGAATAACCCAACTTGAAGCTGCGGGCTTTGAAGTCCTAACGACAACAGTGGCCCAAGAACAACTTATACATTACATCAATCAAAATAACATCGTCGGCCTTTTGGTGCGCAGCGCCACACAGGTCCGTAAAGATATTATCGATAACTGCCCTTCCTTACGATTGATCGGTCGTGGCGGGGTTGGTATGGATAATATTGATGTGGCCTATGCCAAAGAAAAAGGATTACATGTCATCAATACACCAGCCGCCTCTTCAGAATCAGTTGCAGAATTGGTTTTTGCCCATTTGTTCGGGGGTGTCCGTTTTTTATATGACGCCAATAGAAATATGCCCTTAGAAGGTGACAGCAAATTCAAACAGTTAAAAAAAGCATACGCGGGTGGTTCCGAACTAAGGGGCAAGACGTTAGGGGTTATTGGATTTGGTCGAATTGGTCAGGCTACAGCAAAAATTGCGCTGGGCATCGGCATGAAGGTTATTTATACAGACCCATTTATTGATAAAGCGTCCATTACAATAAATTTCTTTGATGGTCAAACGGTCTCTTTTGATTTTAAAAGTGTAACGAAGTCAGCCCTATTGCAACAGGCGGATTTTATTTCACTTCACGTCCCTGCCCAAAAAGAATACGTCATTGGAAAAAGCGAATTCAATATCATGAAAGAAGGTATTGGCATAGTCAATGCAGCTCGTGGAGGAGTAATCGATGAAGTAGCTCTTATAGATGCTATGGAAGAGGGGAAAGTTTCCTTTGCAGGATTGGATGTATTCGAATCCGAGCCGAAACCGGAAATCAAAATCCTTATGCATCCCAAAATATCCTTAACGCCACACATCGGGGCAGCAACGGGAGAAGCTCAAGACCGTATTGGGAGTGAATTGGCCTCCCAGATTATTACCCTATTGAAATAATATTCTCGGGAAGGAATAGAACCTGACTAATCACTTTTTTGTACATTACAGCACTAATTTTAAATTAACTATAACATGTCTTCTGGATTATTGGATTTATTGAACAGCCCTATGGGCAAACAACTTATTAGTGGTGTAGCTGGGCAAACCGGTCAACCCGAAAACAAAACTGCTGATGTATTAAGTATGGCAATGCCCTTGCTTTTAGGGGCAATGAAAAAAAATGTATCCTCGCCACAAGGTGCCGAAGGATTAATGAGTGCTCTTTCTTCAAAACACGATGGAAGTATCCTGGACAACCTAGGCGGATTATTCGGTGGCGGTGTTGATGAATCGGTCATGAATGATGGTGCCGGAATATTAAATCATGTTTTTGGCAACAAACAACCGCAAGTCGAAAATGCCCTAAGCCAAAAATCTGGACTGGATGCCGGTTCCATTGCGAATATTTTAAAAATAGCGGCACCTATTGTCATGGGATTCCTAGGAAGGCAAAAAGCGCAAAGCAACGTTAGTGATGCCAATGGTATGAATAGCCTATTGGGAAGCATGTTGGGAGGTCAGCCACAACAAAACCAGAGTTTGATCACGACCTTACTCGATGCCGACGGAGATGGCAGTATTCTTGATGACGTTGCCGGTATGGTGATGGGTGGTGGAAAAAAGAAAAGTGGCCTGGGCGGATTGCTCGGAGGCCTATTCGGAAAATAAACCTGGATACTACCTTTAAATAACCAAGCCGCCCTGACAGTATCGTCAGGGCGGCTTTTTTTTGTATCTTGAGGGCAATCCATTGTAAGGTTCTACGTACTATTTGGACCAATCTACTATTGGAAATAATCATGGTCATGAAACATCGCTTTTTTAATATTTTCGGAGTTTTGTTGGTAATTATTATGATTGGGAGTAGTTGTGGCAGTACAAAGGATGCAATAACCATTTCCCAAGAAGAAAAAATGGCCTTTGCGGAACAAGAGGGCGACACCATAAAAATTGCGAGTGACGTAACGGAGTATGAAATCATCATCATTGAACCTGGTTTTAACTTTTGGCTACAAAGCATCGCGAAACCAGAAGGCTATTACTCACAATCGTATTTGGAAAACAGGAACAATCTTTATGTCATTGAATGGAATCAGCGTGTACTGCAACCCTTTCGATACGACCCAGGTTTATATGAACTACAAATAGATTACTCACCCAATATTGATTATGGGTATGAGGTAAATTATAAACTTTACAATTATTTTATTTATTTTCAACGAAAATACAACCAACGACTCGGTCCTTTTGTACCCCGAATTTAAAGGGTATATTTGAAACTTTGTGACTACATCCTATGGAAAAATTAAAGCAACGCTGGGGCATCGATTCCAATTTTCAAATTTTGGTGATTTTTATCGTGTTCGCCGTTACAGGCTCGACCGCGGTTAAGCTTGTTGCCCCTATTACCGGATTTATTGGTCTTGACAGGGAAACCACGAATGCATGGTTGTACTGGATCATTCGTATACTGCTCATCTTCCCTACCTATCAAATATTGTTGGTTGCTTTTGGTTGGCTTTTTGGCCAATTTAAATTTTTCTGGAATTTTGAAAAAAAAATGATCAGAAGGCTCGGACTTGGGTTTCTGCTCAAATAAATTAAATTTTTCTTAACAGTATCCTGGCTAGTTAAATGGTTAAATTTGAATAATGGGAATCGTCCATCATAAAAACTTAATGTCTATCATTTCAATGCTATTGGTGGTGTTTTTGTTTACCCCTTCGATAGTGAAAACCTACCATGCCTTTTATGAACACAAAAATACCGAATGTACCCTAGTTGGGGAAGTACACATACATAACGTAGAATTGGATTGTGATTTTCAAGATTTTAATCTATCACCCCAGTATACTTCCTTAGTGGCAATTATACCCTTACCCTTAGAGGCACAGAACTCAAACAAAATTATATCGCATTATACTTTTTTAAGCAAATTCCAAAAACTTCATTTTGCCCTTAGGGGCCCACCGACAGCTTCATAAGATTTTAGGGTACTTATTTTATACTATTTAATCCATTACATTATGAAGCATGCATTGCTATTTTTAGTTGTGGGCTTATCCTTCCAATTGGGATATACCCAAAATACATTATCGGGGAACATCACGAACGAAGAAGATAAAACCCCATTGGAACAAGTTGCGGTCTATTTTCCTGAATTGGAAAAAGGCACTACAACGAATGATCAGGGAGAATTTGAAATTGGGGATTTACCCAGCGGTAATTTTATCATTATTGTTTCGTATATCGGCTTTGAAACCTATTCAAAATCCATCGATATAATTAAAGGCACAAATAATTTGAATGTTGCATTGAATCCAAGTGCCATTGAAATGGAAGAGGTTGTAGTCTCTACCCCCTTTCATAAACTCCAAGGTGACAATGTTATGAAGGTTGAAATTGCCAATATAAAGGGCCTAAAAACATCAGGAGCAATAACTTTAAGTGATGGCATCACAACGATTGCAGGTGTTGAAAGTGTTTCAACGGGAGTTGGTATAGGAAAGCCTGTTATACGCGGACTAAGTGCCAATAGGGTTTTGGTCTATACCCAAGGGGTACGTTTGGAAAACCAACAATTAGGTTCTGAACATGGATTGGGCATTAGTGGTTCGGGAATTGAGAGTGTCGAGGTTATCAAAGGTCCTGCTTCATTATTATATGGGTCTGACGCCATGGGCGGTGTTCTTTATTTTAATCCAGAAAAGTTCGTGCCAACCAACACTACCGAGGGCGATGTGAATATGAATTATTTTTCAAATACCCAAGGCATTAGTACAGACGCAGGTATTCGGTCTTCAAAAGGAAAGATGAAATTTCTTTTTAGAGGAGGCTATTCGTCTAATATTGACTATAAAACCGGTGAGGGAACTCGAGTAACTAATTCCCGCTTTAAGGAATATGATATAAAAACCGGTTTGGGATATCAATCTACCCGATTTAAAACGGAATTGCGTTATAACTATAATAATTCAGAATTAGGAATTCCTGAGGAAATCGGAGAACAAACTACTGGTCGTTCTCCCGATTTACCAAATCAAAAAATAGATAACCATATTTTGAGTTCAAAGAGTAAGTTTTTCTTTGGAAATTCTAGCTTAGAGGCAACTTTGGGTTATATTTTCAATAATCGTAAGGAATTTGAGGATAGCCAAAACGATGCAGCTTTGGAAATGCATTTATCCACCCTTAATTATAATGTACAGTACGACTTGCCCAAATGGGGAAATCTCGAAACGATTATCGGCGTACAAGGAATGCACCAAACCAATGAGAACTTTGGAGAGGAAGAGTTTATACCGGATGCTACGACCAATGATATCGGGATCTTGGCAACATCACATATACATTTTAAAGATGAAAGCGGATTGCAAATGGGACTGCGTTTTGACAATCGGAATATAAGTAGTGATGTGAATATATCCCCAGCTACAAGTAGCCTTTACGAAAATTTAGATCGTGATTTCAATAGTTTCAATGCAGCTATTGGCTATAAATTCAACCTTACCAAGAATAGTATTGCGAGGTTTAACTTGGCTTCTGGCTTTCGGGCACCAAACTTGGCAGAACTGACTTCCAACGGGGTACATGAAGGCACAAATCGCTATGAAATCGGAGATGCCAATCTGAACAACGAACAAAATATTCAAGCTGATATTTCTTGGGAATACCAAAATGAGCATATTGAATTTTTTATCAACGGTTTCTATAATGCTATCAATGATTATATTTTTATCGGACCCAATGGGGAAGTAATCGATGATAATCAAGTTTATGTTTATCAGCAAGAAAATGCAAAATTATATGGAGGCGAGATAGGTTTTCATTTGCATCCACATCCGTTGGACTGGCTTCATTTGGAGAGTAGTTTTGAAACCGTGGTCGGAAAGCAGGATAGTGGAGACTATCTTCCGTTAATACCTGCAAATAGCCTTACCAACACCATACGGGTTGAATCTGAAAAAATGTCAAGTTGGTTTTTGAACAACTATGCGTTCATTAGCTTAAAATCTGTTTTTAAACAAGATAAAGTAAGCGATTTCGAAGATCCCTCGAAAGGTTATAGTCTGGTGAATCTTGGTTGTGGTGGTGATATGAATGTTTTCGATACAAAGGTAGCGGTTAAACTAAGTGCACAAAATATTTTGGATAAAACCTATATTTCACATCTATCACGATTAAAAGCCGATGGCGTACCCAATATAGGCAGAAATATATCTTTGGCAGTAAGCATCCCGCTTTAATGAGGAATAAGGAAAGACAATCAATCAGCTTTGATATCGATTATCTTTCCTTTTTTTGAACCTTTGAGCAAATAGGTATAGATCCACATAATGGTAAAGGTGGGAACCACATCCAATCCTGGTAAAATTTCCTCGATAAAAGTGAAAACCCCCGCAGCTTGACCAATTTTCCCTTTATACATTCTGGTCATCAACCAACCTGCCAAAGGCGCCCATATAATATCTGCGAAATCACCGATAAAAGGTATTACGAAAGACAACATCCCAATACCATCGAACAAAAGCCCCAGTAACAGGGTTTTGTATTTTTTATCTTTGGTCTTTGACATTTCCATATTTATTTAATTCACTATGGGCAGAGCAACAAGGATGCCAAACTCAACGAAGGCCTTTTTGGTTTTAAGACAGGTTAGAACTAATCAATTTCAAGAACTCGTTTCGGGTTTCCTCTTTGACAAAACTTCCCCTAAAGCCCGATGTGGTGGTTACCGAATTCTGTTTCTGCACGCCCCGCATCATCATACACATGTGTGATGCTTCAATCACTACGGCCACTCCCTGCGGCTTTAAGGTATCGTTAATACAATCCAATATTTGTTCTGTCAACCGTTCCTGAACCTGTAATCTTCGAGCAAAAACATCGACAATTCGTGGTAATTTACTTAAGCCCACAATGTGCCCGTTTGGAATATAGGCAATATGGGCTTTCCCGAAAAATGGCAATATATGATGTTCACATAACGAATAGAGTTCAATATCCTTAACGATGACCATTTCATTGTATGATTCCTTGAACATGGCACTCCGTAAGATGGTTGCGGCATCCTGTTGATAGCCTTGGGTCAGGAACAGCATCGCCTTGGCCGCACGTTCGGGGGTTTTGACCAGCCCTTCCCGTAAGACATCCTCCCCTATTTCCTCTATGATCTTCGAATAGCGTTCTTTAACATCATTGGTTATTTCAAGGTTATATTCTTCGAAACTTTTATAGGGTGCCATATTGTTGTTTTATTTTATAGGGTAAGTACCACCATTATAGGATAGCTTATACCCATGCGAAAATAAGGATGTGAAAAATACTTTTAGACAATTTAGTGCTAAAATTATTAAAACAAAACGAGAAAACGGGATACTTAGGCACAACCTTGTTTTGGTATGTCTTCACTATTGTTTAATTTTCAAACCGCTAAGAAGCAAATTTCAATGATCCAGGCCACCAATATTCAAAAATTTTATGGGAATTTACAAGTATTGAAGGGGGTCGACCTCCATATTAAAGCAGGTGAAATCGTATCGATTGTCGGGCCATCGGGTGCTGGAAAGACCACCCTGTTGCAAATCTTGGGAACATTGGATGTCCAGAGTAATCTGATCGACAGTAGGCTCAAAATCAAAAATATCGAAGTCACTGATTTGTCAGACAAGGAAATAGCACGGTTCAGAAACGAAAATATCGGATTCATCTTCCAATTCCATCAGCTATTACCGGAATTCACTGCCATGGAAAATGTTTGCATACCGGGATTTATAAAAAAAACGCCACGACATGAAGTTGAGCAACGGGCAAAGGAATTATTGGACTTTTTAGGACTATCACAACGCCTTCACCACAAACCCAACGAACTTTCCGGAGGGGAACAACAGCGAGTTGCCGTTGCCAGGGCATTAATAAACAACCCATCCGTCATATTCGCTGATGAACCCAGTGGAAACTTGGATTCGGAGAGCGCTGATAATCTGCACAAGCTTTTCTTTGAATTACGCGACAAATTTGGGCAGACCTTTGTGATTGTCACCCATAATCGTGAATTGGCCGACCTTGCCGATCGTAAACTGACCATGGTAGATGGGCGTATTACCGATGCCACAGGTATTGAATGGGCCGATTATTCAGACAGGCCCTTATTATGACCCATAAAGAGCTCCACGAATTTTTGGATGCCAAAGTCGCACAATACAACCATCCGAGTTTCTTGACTAGTGATCCCATTCAAATACCACATACCTTCAGTAGCAAGGAAGATATAGAAATTAGTGGGTTCCTGACGGCAACGATTGCTTGGGGCAATCGAAAGAGCATTATCAAAAATGCCTCCGCCATGATGCAGTTACTCGATAATCAGCCTTATGAGTTTATCCTAAACCATGCTCCGAGCGATTTGGCAAAATTGGAGGTATTTGTTCACCGGACCTTTAATGGCATCGATCTGGTCTATTTTGTAGAGGCATTGCGAAATATATATACTATGCACGGTGGCCTTGAATGTGTATTTGCCGCGCATATCGAAACAGATTCAGCACAAAAATCAATTTCAGAATTCAAAAAAGTATTTTTTGAATTGCCCCACCACCAACAGAGAACCACGAAACATATCTCCGATCCCTTAAAAGGATCGGCTGCCAAACGACTGAACATGTTTCTTAGATGGATGGTCAGGGATGCCTCGACGGGAGTCGACTTTGGGCTTTGGCGTACGATGTCTCCCAGCCAACTCTCCTGTCCCTTAGATGTGCATTCGGGCAATGTCGCAAGAAAATTGGGTTTATTAAAACGCAAACAGAATGATGCCAAAGCCTTACATGAACTGGATACCG
>NZ_JBATHS010000330.1:0-1523 GCF_049667165.1 Maribacter sp. | reverse complement strand
AAGCAGGGCGGCGTCGCTTGAGGCCGATTCTTATGACCTCACTGACTACCATACTGGCGCTATTGCCCTTGGCCCTGGGTATCGGGGAAGGAGCGGATGCTCAAGCGCCACTTGCGCGAGTGGTGATTGGCGGCCTTACCGCCTCGACATTAATCACCTTGGTGTTGGTGCCGGTAGTGTATACGCTATTTCATCCCTCGCGCCCAACAGCCTAACGGCTCAATCATAATTGCCTTGTATACAGCGCGCTAAAGGCAGCTATGAGTCGGTTCCAAGCTATTACATAAAATACCATTGATGTCTAATCTGAAAAACTCAGCTGAGAGTCAACAGCCATTCTAACCTTACAAGCTCAAGCTATAACCAATTGATCTACTCGAAACTGATTGCGGCCAGTCAAGCATCAAGTCATCTGGCGGTGACTTTATGGATTTAGCGGCGCCTGCTTTTTGGAACCTGCGCTGAGATCGATCTCACCGCTTTCTCGAAAGGGCAGATTGATAAAGCTGCCCGGTGTGCTGAGGTTGCCGCTGATCTGATATTGAAAGGGTTTGCCTTCCAGTTCCTGCAGCGACTGGATCTGACGTATCACACCGAAAATGGTGCTGCTCACTTTCACCTCGAGCAGGGCTTCGCCATAGGCGGTTGCTGTTATTTGCTGGTTGCTGACTCCGGAAGCAAAGTCTTTACCATTCAGTTCGAGATCAAAACTCACGCCATCGATAGACAGTGGTTTCTGGGAGCGATTCTGAATGCGTAATTTGATGAGATATCTTTGCTCCATGAGGGTCGACTCCAACGGCATCATGCTGGTGACCGTGACCTTCACGCGTTGCTCATGTTGACCCAGCGTAGCGCAGGCGGAGAGGCCGCTGAGAAACAGCAGCAGCATGAGCATCTGCAGACACTTGAAACCACTCAATCTGCAAGATGGCTGAGGGTCCCTCGTATAGCGCTTGCAGTCGTTCGTCATTAATCTCATAACAGGCTCTCTGAGTTATTTAGCAGTTTTCCGAGGCAGTTCCTTGGGTTTGCGTAAGCTGGCAAACAGGAGTGTGAGTAATCCCAGGAGTATTTCATCCACGAACGGGAGCATATCAGGCACCAGCAGATCGATCATGAACAGCGCTGCAGTGAGCAGGAACAGCTGGCGAAATCTCAGCTTGTCGGCAAACTTCATTATCGAGGCAGTGAGTAATGATCTGGGCATGACTGGTTTGCTGATAAGTTATTACCCGACCGGGTTGAGGGACTGGGAAGATTTTAATCCAGGTCTCAACCAAGGCCTCGCTACTCTACGATCTCGATGGTGAAACTTGGCGCCTCCTGCAGGTGCCGTTTTACAGCGCAAAGCCCCATGGCGCGGATGATGCCGTCACGATATTTTTCAGGGAAGCCCTCTGGCAGTTCCAGTTGCAGCTTCATCTCAGTGAAGAGTTTCTTCTTTTCATCCCGTTCACAGGCCATGCTCAGTCCTATGCCCTCGGTAGACAGGTTTCTCGACTGGCAGAAATTCCAGGCAA
>NZ_JBATHS010000329.1:0-1575 GCF_049667165.1 Maribacter sp. | reverse complement strand
TATTAAAATTGGATGGGCCAAGTAGAAGAAAATGATAGTGAAGGGGAATACGGAATTAGCTTTGAATTTTAGCCTTTTCTTATAAAACGGAACAAGGTATTCCTGCACGAAGTAAAACGAAGAAAAGATTTCCATGTTAAATCCAAGTAAAAATGATAAAAAGATCAAGCAACGTTTTTCACATACGGTTCCTGTCGTTTAACGACGGCGCAGACCCTATGAACGAGCTTGTTCCTGACATTGTTTATGATGAGCATCTTGTTTTTTCCCTCTTCGACCTTTCTTTCGAAGTAGGCCTTGATGTCGGGGTCGTGGTTTATGGCGGCCAGCGCACTCATATGAAGGTGTTTTTTGAGCGTTCTGTTGGCCATTGGGTGTATCCTGGACTTACGGAATATGGAAGAACCGGAGGTGAACTCAAAGGGCACTACACCGCAATAACAAGCAAGTTGTTTCGGGTTGTCATAGCGGGTAAAGAAGTTTGTGAAAATAGTAAAGTGAAGCGCGGTTATCTTACCTATTCCGATAACGGAGGTGACCAGGCCGATCGTTTTGTTGAGCCTGTCATCGGAGAGGACGAGTTTTTGTATTTCGGCCTCTACACGTTTTATTTCCGCATCGAGGCTTCTATTGATCCGTTTATGGTTGTTCTTGGCCAGTTTCCCAAGTTCCGGGGAGAAGAGTTCCAGTTCGTTGGGATATTTGTTTACATCCGCCCTGGTATTGACAAGCTTCCTGCGGACCTTGAGCAAGATCTTGACCTTTTCAAGGATTTGGGGTATGGGCACAAAAAGCTGCATTTCCCTATAGTTTTTGGATGCATATTGGGCGATCCGAATGGCATCGACCTTATCGTTCTTTCCCCTTTGTACGCCGATGCTTTTGGCAATCTGTACGGGCATCTCTACACAGAAGTTGGCCTGTTTCTCAGCAAGTTTCGCGATGATGAGCCTGCCATATACACCCGTATGTTCCATACACATAAGCGTGTACTCCAGGTCGATCCTTTGGTTTCGGAGCAATCTGATAAACGCATTGGTTCCCTTTTTAGAATTTTCGAATACATACGAGGCAGTCCCCTCATCTTTGATAATGGCCACGTAGAAGTTGCTTTTCGATATATCGATACCGATAAAGCAAGAGAAGTTTTTTCTGTTCATAATGAATAGGATTTAGTGATAAAGACCAAGTATCCAGATTGCCATCGAACCCCTGATAATAGGCCTAAAAGCCTGAATTTCCATCTGATGCCGGTCCGGAGATAACCGATAGGGGCTTTTATCAAATAAAGTCTAAGCCCGAAGCTTTGAATAGCGTATAATTCGCCCCCGATCGGTTTGGTCATAGTTGACAATTATGGAGAGTATTCCCCGATAAGAAGTTAGCTAATAAATAGAAAACCAGATATCATAAATACCTCTATGAAAACTATGAATGCTAAACTAAGGGGAATAGCAAGAGGGTAACGGGCTAAAGCCACGTTACGATACATAAATAATTGATTTTCAATGAATTGAAAATGATTTTAACTTTCGGTATCCGCTAAATTTGCGTCAAACGGACTGACAGCCCCTG
>NZ_JBATHS010000328.1:0-11742 GCF_049667165.1 Maribacter sp. | reverse complement strand
AACCCAATGATAAGCTAAGCGCACATAAGGTACTATCAGTTTCGTTGAACATACAAATTCCCAAATATATGGCCGTCGGCATTATTGGGACCTCTACCAATTTATTTATAAATGGGGATTATGCGCATTTGCGGGTACTTCTCGATGATGGAAGCTGTAATCTTAAGGCCATTTATGGCACAACGAAAGTTACTACACGTAGCGGGGATATAAATGTGTATACCAAAGGGGCTACATTTTTGATTAAGAACAGTTTTGGCATTGTCGAAAGGGAACCTATTCCCGAAGCCGATGATTTTTTCGATCTGACAACCACCACGGGTGATATCCATCTAATGAAAACCGAATAATATCCCTATTTTTGCCCTTCATATTGAAACCAATGAGTATTAAAAAATCAGTATTGCTTATTGTCTTGGTATTGCTTGTTGATCAGGTCAGTAAGATCTACATTAAAACCCATTTTGTCCTTGGGGAATCGGTGGAGGTTTTCGAGTGGTTCAAAATCCATTTTATCGAGAATTCCGGTGCCGCATGGGGAGCCAAGTTAAATGACTTCTTGCCGATTTCAGAAAATACCGCAAAGGTTATATTGACCGTATTCCGTTTGTTCGCGGTTGCAGGTATCGGATATTGGCTTTATGACAGTATAAGGAAACATTCTTCAAAAACCTTGGTACTTGCGGTCTCTTTGATTTTCGCAGGCGCTTTGGGAAATATCATCGATTCCGTCTTTTATGGGATCTTGTTCAATGATAGCATTAGCCAGGTTGCCACCCTCTTTTCGGAGGAACCCTATGGGGGCTTGTTTTTTGGGAAAGTGGTCGATATGCTCTATTTTCCAATGATCGATACAATATGGCCTGATTGGGTGCCGTATTTCGGGGGGAAAAGCTTCAGCTTTTTCGATCCTGTGTTTAATATTGCCGATACGGCCATAAGCACTGGCGTTGGAATATTGTTGGTTTTCAACAAGAAGGCATTTGCCCATAAAACCAAGGAAGAAGCTTTTGCAGAAGATCAGGATTTGGAAAAACAATAGATTTTATCGGGGGTAACGCAATAATCCAAGGGAATGTCCTCTTTAAGAACATCGACGATGTTTTCTTCTGGCCCAAATAACGACAAACCAACCTTGATTACCCCAGGCTTACATTGTTTAAGAAACCGATCATAATAGCCCTTGCCATAACCTACTCTGTTACCTTTTTTATCATAAGCGAGTAAAGGCACGAAAACAACATCGATTTTTTCGGGCGGTACTTCAATACCATCAACTGGTTCGGGAACCCCCCACTTATTCGGTATCAATTTGGTATTGTCGGTCAATAAAAAATGAAGCAATGCATCCCCTTTCATCTTGGGAATAATAACATGTTTATCCCGTCCTTGAAGTATGGATAATAAATAAACAGTGTCTATTTCCTTTTTGTGGGCAATCGGTAAGAAAATGTGGTAGTAGTCGAATTCCCAAATCGCAAGGTCTAATACATTGTTTGAGATTAACAAACTCGCTTCAGAAATTTTTTCTGTAGGGATTTGATTCCTCCGTTGGGAATAAAGCAATCGTAAATCAGCCTTCAACATGTGGGGGAGTTGAACATTTACGATGAAAATATTAGGTTGTTTTTATTCTTTCGCAGCTACTGCGATATAGATTTTAAAAAACAACATTAATATCAAGTAGGTGCCGAGGGTTATAATATAATTGTCCATGCGTATTGCGATTTTGATGTCATAAATATAAAGAATAAAAAATAATATATCCTACAAAATGCACAATTTTATCGATGAAATGCACTATTAGGGCGAAAATTTAACAATTCAATAACTAAAAGAAGGTAGATTATTGTTTAGAAAAGGATATTTAAGCGTTACACATCAGGTCGTGGAATCGAAAACTCAAATACTGTTAAATCGTTGAATTCTGATAAATATAATAAAAATTAAAAAACACCATACCAAAAGAAGTGTTATTATTTCAATTCTTATAAAAAGGCCGGGCATAACCTCATCATAACATTGGTTTTATCATTGAACCTAGGCGTAAAAAATATGGAAAACACCTTACATTTGATTAAAAACATAGTAATTTAACAGGGAACTTAAGACGCTAAATTCCCTTACTTCATCAATGTCCCAATTGCCATTAAACATACAGATCAGTACTTTGCCCAACAGTCCCGGGGTATATCAATTCTATGATGGGGAAGATAAGATCTTGTATGTTGGCAAGGCCAAGAACCTTAAGAAAAGGGTTTCATCGTATTTTACCAAGAACCATGAATATGGCAAAACCCGTATCCTGGTAAAGAAAATAGTGCGTATACGGCATATTGTGGTTTCCACGGAATCGGATGCCTTATTGTTGGAAAATAATCTTATAAAAAAATACAGGCCTCGGTATAATGTGCTGCTCAAGGATGACAAATCCTATCCATGGATCTGCATTAAAAAAGAACGTTTCCCAAGAATCTTTCCGACCCGAAAAATGATCAAGGACGGTTCTGAGTATTTCGGCCCTTATACAAGTATGGGCACGGTCAAGATCTTATTGGATTTGATCCGAAATATATATCCCATAAGAACCTGTAATTACGATTTGTCAAAAGAAAAGATCGAGGCCGGTAAATATAAGGTATGTCTTGAATATCATTTAGGGAATTGCTTGGGCCCTTGTGAGGGACTGCAAAACAGTACTTCATATGAAAGGCAAGTTGATGATATTCGTGAAATCCTAAAAGGTAATTTCAAATCATCCTTACAATCCTTCAAAGACCAAATGAAAACCCTCGCGGAGGAAATGCGTTTTGAAGAGGCCCAACACATCAAGGACAAGATCGAGATACTTGAAAAGTACCAAGCAAAAACCACCATTGTAAATCCGAAGATCAATAATGTCGATGTCTTTTCCATACTTACCGATGATGCCTTTGCCTATGTCAACTTTTTGCAACTTTCACATGGGTCGATCATCAGGTCGCATACGTTGGAAATCAAAAAGAAATTGGATGAAAAGGATGAGGACCTGTTGCAATTGGCGATTTTCGAGCTACGAAAACGGTTCAATTCAGAATCAAAGGAGGTTTACCTGCCTTTTAAGGTGACCGTTGAACCCCAAATCAAGGTGACCGTTCCCAAACTCGGTGATAAGCGTAAGATTCTTGACCTATCTATACGCAATGCCAAATACTATAGACAGGAAAGATTCAATCAAATCAAGATCATAGACCCAGATCGGCATACGAAAAGGATCATGGCACAAATGAAGAAAGACCTTCGCTTGTCCGAAGAACCCCGGCATATCGAATGCTTTGATAACAGTAACATACAGGGCGCCCATCCGGTTGCCGCCTGCGTTGTGTTCAGGAACGGAAAACCGGCAAAGAAAGAGTATCGTCATTATAATATAAAAACGGTCGAAGGCCCTGATGATTTCGCCTCTATGGAAGAGGTCGTTCTTAGACGCTATAAACGCTTATTGAACGAAGAGCAACCTTTACCGCAATTGATCATCATAGATGGGGGGAAAGGACAGTTATCCTCAGCCTTGAAAAGTTTGGATGTTCTAGGGTTAAGAGGCAAGATCGCCATTATAGGGATTGCCAAAAGATTGGAGGAAATTTATTTCCCGGAAGATTCCATACCCTTATATTTGGATAAGAAATCCGAAACCCTGAAAATTATACAACAACTCAGGAATGAGGCCCACCGATTCGGCATAACCCTTCATAGGAACAAGAGGAGTAAGGCGGCAATAAATTCTGTATTGGAGAATATCGATGGTGTTGGTGAAAAGACCGCAGCAGACCTTTTGAAAAAATTCAAGTCGGTGAAAAGGATCAAGGAGGCCTCGTTCGAAAGTTTAACCGCCATTATAGGAAAAGCAAAGGCAAAAAAAATTTATGAAACGTTTCATTGAAAATCGCGACCTACTATACCTATGAGAATTCTACCCTTACTTTTCATACTACTCTTTTTAGGGCAAGTAAATGCCCAAGACCCAGAACAGGAGAAAGAGGTAAAGGTGGGCCTTGTGTTGAGCGGTGGTGGCGCAAAGGGCATGGCCCATATCGGCGCGCTCAAAGTCATTGAGGAAGCTGGCATCAAAATCGACTATATCGGGGGCACGAGTATGGGAGCCATTGTCGGCGCTTTGTATGCCTCGGGCTATTCTGCAAACCAGCTCGATTCGATATTCAGGAGTATCAACTTCAATAGGCTTATAGGTGATTTTCTTCCTAGGAACGTTAAGACCTTTTACGAAAAGGAAGATTCCGAAAGATATGCCTTGAACCTTCCCTTTGATAACTTCAGAATTTCCATACCACAGGGTTTTTCTGGAGGTCAGAACATCTATCACGAACTGGTGAAATATTTATACCATGTCAAGGATATCGATGATTTTAGCAAATTGCCCATACCATTTGTATGTATAGCTACCAATGTAGAGACAGGAAAGCAGGTTAAACTCGATAAAGGGTATTTGCCTGAGGCCATTATGGCATCGGGAACACTTCCATCCTTATTCGAGCCTTCAACGATCGATGGTATGGTGCTCATTGATGGGGGGGTTGTAAATAATTATCCCATTGAGGAAGTCAAGAATATGGGGGCCGATATCATTATTGGTATTGATGTGCAACATGGGTTAAGGGATCGGAATGAACTGCTTTCCGCTACGGGCATTTTATTACAGATCAATAATTTCAGGACGGTGAAGGACATGACCGAGAAATCGGTATTGACCGATGTCTATATTAAACCCGATATGGCCGAGTATTCGGTGATGGACTTTGCTTTGGGGGATGATATCATAGAAAAAGGCAAAATTGCGGCAGAGGAAAAATATAACGATTTGAAAAATGTAGCCTTGATGCAAAACGAGGTTGCCGTAAAAAGGAAACCAATTTCACCAGTCGATAGTTTATGGGTTACCCGATTGATCATAAAAGGGGATAATGAAAACTATACCCGTGGGTACGTAAAGGGAAAACTACGTTTTAAATTAGGGGATAAAACAAGTTTTGAAAAATTACAGCGGGGCATCAGCAACCTGGCCGCGACCGGTAATTTCAAAACGATACGGTATGAACTCTTGTCTGACGGTGATGGGGAAGACCTTATTCTAAAGCTGAACGAAACCCAGAATAAAACGTTTTTGAAAATCGGTGCCCATTATGATGATCTTTACAAAAGTGCCGCGATAATCAACCTAACCCGCAAAAACTTCTTTTTTGGGGATGATGTCGCTTCCTTCGATTTGATTTTGGGCGACCAAGTGCGGTACAACATGCAATATTATATCGATAAAGGATCGTATTGGAGTTTTGGTATCAATTCAAGGTTCAATGCTTTTGAAAAAGAGGTAGATTTTGGTTTGATCGAAAGTAACTTTCAAATACCACCTGGCATCAATATCAATAATTTGAACATGGATGTTTTGGATGTGACCAACCAAATATATCTACAGACCGTACTGCAAGAGGAATTTGCCTTTGGCCTCGGTGTTGAACATAAATATTTAAGATATAGTACAAGGACCTTAGGGGCGATTGCAGACGAAGGGGGGGAGCTATCAACAACTGCGACGGAAAAACGCACCTATTTAGAAAAAAGCAATTTTTATAGTGCTTTTGGGGAATTGAAGTTGGATACTTATGACGACAAGTACTTTCCTACCCGAGGTTTGTTTTTTGATGGGGATTTTCATTTTTACCTACTTTCTTCTGATTTTAATGATAATTTCAAGGAGTTCTCAATCGCAAAAGCGAGAATGGGTGGGGCTTTTCCCTTGGTAAAAAATCTATCATTGAATCTTGAAACCGAGGGGGGCTTTAAATTGGGAACTTCTGGAGTGACCTCCTTCGATTTTGTTTTAGGAGGGTATGGGAATAATCTCATCAATAATTTCACCCCTTTTATCGGCTATGATTTTTTGTCACTTCCCGGTAATAGCTATGTAAAGGCTTATGGGCGACTGGATCTGGAGATTGCACCGAAAAACCATGTACTGCTGACTGCGAATATCGCCAATGTCGATGATGATCTTTTCAGGACCGGTGAATGGTTTACCTCCCCAAATTATTCAGGGTATGGCATTGGATACGGTCTCGAGTCGTTCATGGGTCCATTACAGCTGATGTACTCTTGGTCCCCAGAAGGTACGGGTAGGTTCTTTTTTAGTTTAGGTTATTGGTTTTGAAGCCTTTAACAGTATTTTTGGTGGGTTTTTACGATATTTGACAAAAGCACGGCGCATGATAAAATCAAACCTTAATAATGTAGCGGCCCACGGTAGGGCAATGTGGTAAAGCGCTTGTCGAATATTCCATTGAGCATTGTTAATGCTGTCAAATATTCAATTTAATTTACATTTCAAAACATCAAATCATGGCTATCCTAGACAATACCTCATTACACTTACCGAAAGAAAACCCTGAGGCCGAAGATTTCTTACCGCTTTTGGGAACGGATCATGTAGAACTGTATGTGGGCAATGCCAAACAGGCCGCCCATTACTATATATCCGCATGGGGCTTTCAGCCCTTGGCCTATGCCGGTTTGGAGACCGGGTTAAAAGACAAGGTCTCCTACGTTTTGCAACAAGATAAAATACGATTGGTACTTACATCGCCCCTGCGGTCCGGTGGGCCCATAAACAAACATATCGATGCGCACGGAGATGGGGTCAAGGCCATTGCCCTATGGGTCGATGATGCAACCCATAGTCATCTTGAGACTTCTAAAAGAGGGGCGCAAAGTTATTTGGAACCCAAGACCATGAAAGACGATCATGGGGAGGTTGTGCTTTCGGGCATCCATACTTATGGTGAAACTGTACATATTTTTGTGGAACGGGGGGACTATAAGGGCGTGTTCTTACCGGGGTATGTTCGTTGGAATCCTCATTACAACGCACCGGAGGTGGGTCTGAAATATATAGACCATATGGTAGGCAATGTAGGGTGGAATGAGATGGACAAATGGTGCAAATTCTATGAAGAGGTTATGGGCTTTGCCCAATTAATATCTTTTGACGACAAGGATATTTCTACCGAATACACAGCATTGATGAGTAAAGTAATGAGCAATGGCAATGGCAGGATCAAGTTCCCCATAAATGAACCGGCAGAAGGCAGGAAAAAATCGCAAATAGAGGAATATATAGACTTTTATAACGGTGCTGGTGTTCAGCATATGGCCATGGCTACGGATAATATCATCGAAACCGTCACTGCACTCAAAAACAGGGGCATTGAATTTTTAACGGTACCGGCCAGTTATTATGAAGATGTGTTGGATAGGGTGGGTGAAATCGACGAAGATCTTATACCCTTGAAGGAGTTGAGCATCCTCATTGATAGGGATGACGAGGGGTACTTGCTCCAGATATTCACGAAACCGATTTTGGACCGACCAACGATGTTCATCGAAATCATTCAAAGAAAAGGGGCCAAATCCTTTGGGAAAGGGAATTTCAAAGCCCTGTTCGAAGCCATTGAAAGAGAACAGGAATCAAGGGGAACACTGTAATTTCAGGATAATAATTCTTAAGAATTTGCCAATTTTAAAGATACATCCCTTAATAACTGTTAAGGGTTTAGTTAAAGTACGTTAAAAGGGTTTTCAAGACCATTACTATGTATTAAATTTGTTCACGTAAGGGGTGGTTCCCTTACAACTTTAAGTATTGGTTTTTCATAATTTAAAGTTTGGTTGGTTATTTAGGAAAAGCCCAGTTGTAAGACTGGGCTTTTTTTTTGCACAATACTTTGGAATAAAAATTGTTTAAGTAATTGTAAATATTAAAATAGATTGATTCTCTTTTATTAGTTTTACTTCTAGGTATGAGATTATTTATTACAACATTGTTAATGATCATGGCACTTGGCACTAATGCCCAGAACGGTGATTCTGTGTTTGAACCAGGCGAATGGTTGAAATTTCGCATGCATTATGGTTGGTTGAATGCGAGTTATGCCACATTGCAGGTTAATTCGGCCACGATTAAGGGCAAAGAGGTATATCATGTCGTAGGTATAGGGCAGACCACAGGTTTTGCCAGTATCTTTTTTAAGGTAGACGATAGGTATGAAAGTTATTTCGATAAAAAAGACGGTAAGCCCTATCGCTTTGTTCGAAAAATTGATGAAGGGGGTTATACCAAGGACGTTGAAATCGATTTTGACCATGAAAAGGATAAAGCGGTCCTCAATGACAAAAAAAACAAGAAAAAGATTAATTTTGCACTGCAGGATAGCATTCAGGATCTTATTTCAGCCTTTTATTATCTGAGGAACAATTATGAGCCAAAAGATCTGGTAAAAGGGGAAGCCATCAAAATGAAATTGCTGTATGATGATGATGGCATATTCCCTTTTAAGCTGAAGTATCTGGGTACTGAGGTAATAAAGACCAAATATGGCATGATTGAATGTTATAAGTTTAGACCATTGGTACAATCGGGAAGGGTGTTCAAGGAGCAGGAAAGTCTTACGCTATGGGTTTCCAAGGATGAAAATAGAATCCCTATCCGTATTAAGGCCGATTTGGCCGTTGGTTCGATAAAGGCTGATTTAGATGGTTTTAATGGTCTAAAACACCAGTTTAAAATAGTAATGGATTGATGACCTTACCATACCATGGAGAATAAAGAGCAGATTGAATCCCAGATAACCAAGCTAGAGGAAAAATATAGGGATTCTGGCCAAGACCTAAGCTCTTATTTAGACGGACTTCTTTACCAACGTTACCTTACTTACTGGGATTATATCCACCTCGATACGTTATTGAGCCTTCAAGTGCCCCGTACGTATTTTCCCGATGAGGAGATATTTATCATGTACCACCAGATTACGGAGCTGTACTTTAAGCTTATCCTTCATGAACAGAAACAGTTTGTGGACCATAAGGCCCAGGATGTGGAATTTTATATTGAAAAGGCCAGACGCATCAATAGTTATTTCGAAGCCTTGATTTCTTCCTTCAGTATAATGATCAAAGGTATGGAGCGTGAACAGTTTCTGAAATACAGAATGGCACTTTTACCAGCAAGCGGATTTCAATCGGCACAATATCGCATGATCGAACTGTATGCCACGCCGCTCGAGAATTTGGTGCACCATACGGAACGCGACCTATTTTCGGCAAAGAATACCGTTGAGGACCTTTACGACCATATCTATTGGAAAAAAGGGGCCACCGATGTATCCACTGGTGAAAAGACCTTGACCCTAAAACAATTTGAGTACCGTTATACACCAAGATTGATTCGTATTGCAAAACAAGTAAAAGGCAACACCATTTGTCATAAATTTTTAGAGCTTTCAGATGCTAAAAAGAATAATAAAATACTCATTCAAGCGTTAACAAGATTGGATATAAATGCGAATATAAACTGGCCGTTGGTGCATATGGGTTCCGCCCATAGGTATTTAGGTAAGGAAAGTGGCCAAGTTGCTGCCACCGGAGGCACCAATTGGAAGGAGTATTTGCCGCCGAGTTTTCAAAAAGTCGTATTTTTCCCTGAAATCCATTCCAAAGAAACGATGGACGAATGGGGCAAACAATGGGTAGACCATATCTTTAATCCAGATAAAATAAACAAGAACAATGCATAAATATTGGGGCATTTTTATGGCATTGATGCTACTTGCTTCTTGCAAGGAGGATAATGCTAGTCAAGAAACACAGGGTAAAAAGGAGGAATTGGCGATCGTACATGTACCGATAATCGTCAAACAGTACGGTTTTAATTTTGATGATTTTACCGTACAGCACGATACGGTAAGAAACGGGGACAGCTTTGGTGAATTGATGTTGAGCAATAAGGTCGACTATCCGAAAATAGCAAAAATTACCCAAGACTACAAAGACACCTTCGATGTGAGGAAAATACGCGTAGGCAAACCCTATGTTATCCTCAAATCAAAAGATACCACCGAACAGGCCCAAGTTTTTATTTATGAAAATGATGCCATAAACTTTACGGTGGTCGATTTGCGCGACAGCGTGGTCGCCTACAAGGATAGGAAAGAAGTGAAATATGTGGAGCGTGAAGCCTCCGGAATAATAGCAACCTCTTTGTCTGAGGCGATTCTTGAACAAGGTATCGATTATAATGTCACCAATAATCTATCCGATATCTATGCTTGGACCATCGATTTCTTCAGACTGCAAAAAGGTGATAAATTCAAGGTGATTTATAAGGAAAAATACATCAATGATTCCATCTATGCCGGGGCGGAACCCATTGAAGCAGCTTTCTTTGAGCATAACGGTACACCCATTTATGCCTTTGCCTATGAAAACGACTCCTTGAAGAGCATCGTTGATTATTTTGATGAAGAGGCCAATAACCTTAGAAGGACATTTTTAAGGGCGCCGGTCAAGTTCAGTAGAATATCGTCAAGGTACAATCTAAAAAGAAGAATCCGATATTACGGATACAAATTGCGCCCCCATAAAGGAACCGACTATGCGGCTCCCATCGGCACACCTATTATGGCCACGGCAGATGGTACGGTTACCGAATCAACAAGAAAGGGCGGTAATGGTAAATATGTCAAGATCAGGCATAATGGCACCTATTCGACCCAATACCTTCATATGAAAAAGCAAAATGTACGTAAGGGCGAATTTGTTCGTCAAGGCGATGTCATCGGTTGGGTCGGTATGACAGGTAATACGGGCGGCCCACATGTTTGCTACCGGTTTTGGAGAAATGGCAGGCAGGTAGACCCCTTAAAGGAAGAATTGCCTTTGGCGGAACCTTTGGCGGAGGCATTACGACCTGATTATTTTGAATTTATTGCCCCATTAAAGGAACAATTGGATTGTATCGAGTATATTGAAAAACCAAAAGAGGAAGAACTGCTAACACTTAACCAGTAATATGTCATTACAGAACACTGACCCCACTACGACCCAAGCTTGGAAAAAGCTTACACAACATTACGGTACTACCAAAAACACACCTCTAAAAACACTTTTTTCGGCGGATGCCAACAGGGCAGAAAAGTTCAGTTTGTCATGGAACGATTTTTTCTTTGACTTTTCAAAGAATAGGATTTCAGAAGAGACCATTTCACTTTTAGTGGAATTGGCCAATGAGGTAAACTTAAAAGATGCCATCTCAAAATATTTTAAAGGGGAAGCCATCAACCAAACAGAAGATAGGGCGGTCTTACATACCGCACTAAGGGCAAAGAAATCAGACGTGGTCCTTGTGGATGGGGTAAACGTGATTCCTGAGGTATATGGGGTAAAAGAACATATACGTTCATTTACAAATGACATTATCTCGGGCACTAAAAAAGGGTTTACAGGCAAGGCCTTCACCGATGTGGTCAATATAGGTATCGGGGGATCCGATCTTGGTCCTGCCATGGTAGTCGAGGCATTGAAGTTCTACAAGAATCACTTAAAGACCCATTTTGTCAGTAATATAGATGGGGACCATGTACATGAAATATTGAAGGAATTGAATCCTGAAACGACATTGTTCGTTGTGGTCTCAAAGACATTTACCACCCAGGAAACCTTGAGTAATGCGACAACGATAAAAAAATGGTTCCTTAAACATGCAAAGCAGGAAGATGTAGCCAAACATTTTGCTGCCGTTTCAACGAATACCGAGAAAATCGCGGAATTTGGAATATCGGCCGACAATGTCTTTCCCATGTGGGATTGGGTCGGTGGGCGTTTTTCATTATGGAGTGCCGTGGGTATAACCATAGC
>NZ_JBATHS010000327.1:0-2982 GCF_049667165.1 Maribacter sp. | reverse complement strand
TTTCGTTTTTTTTAATCAATACGCGGACTTTTTTGAAAGCAGTCAGGTTTTCAAGGCATTAAGTAAAGAAATAGCGAACAGTTAT
Source organism: Maribacter sp. (assembly GCF_049667165.1). Lineage (GTDB taxonomy): Bacteria > Bacteroidota > Bacteroidia > Flavobacteriales > Flavobacteriaceae > Maribacter_A. The sequence continues at coordinate 2,897 of NZ_JBATHS010000327.1, read as the reverse complement.
TGGGTTTTAACCATATTAAATTAAAATGACCTTGACAATTCGATTACTTTTACTTAACATTATATTTACGTTAAATTAACATACGATAAAGAAGATCCAAGAATTCAAATTGAATTCAAGATTTAGTATTATTATTACGAATATAATCTTTGACCCTAGATTTCGCCTCCCTTAATGTATCACAGGAAATAGGGTGGCTATAGTATCGCGGATAGGCATGTTTAGAAAATCGTTATTTTATCTTTTTCTGGCAATATTGGCAGTGTTATTGTTACTCGACCCCAATTTCAAGACGATAGGGGCGGGGGTGGCCATCTTATTATTTGGGATGATCATGTTGGAAGAGGGTTTTAGGGCCTTTACCAAAGGCCCACTTCAAAATCTCTTAAGGAAAGCTACGGATAAACTCTATAAAAGTATTGGTGTAGGGGCTTTGGTCACTGCTTTGATACAATCGAGCTCCTTGGTTTCGGTAATTACCATTTCATTCATTAGTGCCGGGTTGATCAGTCTATCCGGAGGCCTTGGATTCATTTTTGGCGCCAATATTGGAACAACGGCAACGGCATGGTTGGTCGCTGCATTCGGATTGAAATTGCAAATATCCGCATTGGCCATGCCCATGTTGGTCTTTGGCGTCGTTTTCTCGATTCAGAAAAATACCGTTTTAAAAGGCTTGGGTAGTGTTTTGGCCGGATTGGGATTTTTCTTTCTTGGCATACACTACATGAAAGAGGGTTTTGATGTTTTTAAAGCACATATCGATTTGACCCAATTTGCCATTCCAGGTTTTTGGGGCGTAGTTGTGTATACTGGCCTGGGAATAGTGATAACGACCATCCTTCAATCGAGTAGTGCAACCTTGGCCTTGATCCTGACTGCCTTATCCGCCGGCCAGATTGAATATGAAAATGCCTTGGCTTTGGCTATTGGCGCGAATGTGGGCACGACCATAACCGCAGTGTTGGGATCTTTGGGTTCCAATGTGGCCGGCAGGCGGTTGGCCGGGGCACATCTGATATTCAATGTTGTAACTGGTTTGGTCGCCCTAGTCTTAATTTACCCATTGGCAAATTTGGTGAATATATTATCTGATATAGTGGGTATAGGTGCAACCGATTTTATAATGAAATTGGCACTTTTCCATACCATTTTCAATGTGCTGGGAGTGCTTATCATGATTCCTTTTTTCAAAAAACTGGAACACTTTTTAGTATGGTTCTTCAAGGAAAGGACTGATAAGGATATTGATGAACCCAAGTTCTTGAACGAAGCCATTTTGCAATTTCCATCGGGAGTTATAGTCTCCTTGATAAAGGAGGCCAAGTATTTATATGAAAATGCCATATTCGAAATAGTCGCCCATGGGTTGAATATTCATCGGGAAGATATTAAGTCTGACCTTGGCATAAAACAAATAGTCAAGAGCTCTAAGGAGGATTTTAAAACGAATGTCAGGGAATTGTATTATAACAAAGTCAAAACCATTTATGGTGAGATCATAAGGTACGCCACAACGGCTCAAAGTACCTTAAAGATGGGCAAGAAACAAAACATCCGACTTTCGGAAATAAGGATCGCAAGTCGCAAGATGGTGGAAATAATAGAAGATGTTCGTGAACTGGGTAGGAATGTGTCGTATTACCTGAATTCCGATAATACATACATTAGTAAGGAATATGATAAGTTTCGAAAGAAACTAGTTAAGGTACTTCGGGTTATTTACTTGTTCAGGACCGAGGTGGATAAGGAATCGCACTATGAAAAATTATTGGTGCTTAAGGAAGAAGCAAAAAAAGGAAAGCACCTAAGTACCAAATCAATCAATAAATTGATTCGTAAGAACTTGATAACGATAGACATGGCTTCTTCATTGGTAAACGACAATGACCATGTAAACGACATTGTCAAAAAGCTTATTGAAGTTGCTGAATTACTGTATGGTGAAAAAGACACCCTATTGGGGAATGGAAAATAGGCAATAAAAAGCACCCTGAAGGTACCGTCAGGGTGCTTTTTATTAGGGTTGGATAAAGCAAAAGCTTAAAAAATCATCTATTCATTTACTTCCTTGTCCAGAAGCCCTATCGAACGATTATGTTCATCATGATACAAGTTCAGGATATTCATATTAGACTTGATCAAGTCTTTGGTTTCCAGAAGAATGCTAAAGTATAGTGTCGTGTTTTTTGGACTTGTTGAATCTTCAGTCCGTGTTCGTTCTACTTGTTTTTGTATGGCCTCTTGTACTTTGTCAAGTAACGCCTGCTTTTCTTCAATGATACCCGGAACGATCACTTCAAATGTTCTCGCGTCGAATACTTCCCTGATTTTTCCAAAAAGAGCTACCAATTTATCATTGATATCCAATAACTCCTCAGCTTGTTTTTTCTTGAGGGCCTTATGGTTGTTATGCACATGTTTATGACTCACTTTGGCTATTAAACTTGAGGACTGGGCAACATCCTGTATGCTGCCGATAACATCAATGTAAAACTTACTTGCACCTAAATACGAATCATCCAATTCCTTGATAAAATAAAAGATATCATTTTGTAATTCCTCAATTTCATTTTCTAATTTCACTACCGTATTCTTGGCCTTTTTAAGGGCATCCAGATCTTGGTTTATTAGACCATTGATCGTTGTTTGGTTTATTTTACTGACCCGTTTAAGCGCTTTTGAAATGTTATCCGCACTTTCTTCAATTACACCATGTATGGATTGACTTTCCGCTTTACTCAAGCTATCCTCGGCTTTTACTTCCCTACTTTTCTTTGTATGGCTAATATAGTTTCGAACCAATAATAGCGCAGCCAATAACAATAAGACCGCAATCATAGGACTGCCTCCCAAATCAATTAAGTAGGCTACGGTTCCGGCAGCTATAAATGCAC
>NZ_JBATHS010000326.1:0-8046 GCF_049667165.1 Maribacter sp. | reverse complement strand
TAGGGGTAGTGTATTTTTAAAATTTCCCTTCTGTCAGGGTACAGGGTCATATCCTTTGCCGCCCCAAGGGTGACAACTGAAGATGCGTTTTAGGGCCAACCAACCCCCTTTAAAAAGGCCATGTTTTTGTAAGGCTTCCAGGGTGTACTGTGAACAGGTTGGTGAATACCGACATGTTGCCGGTGTGTATGGGGAAATGGCATATTGATAAAATTTAACCAAAAACACAAAGGGTGCAATCAGTATTTTTTTTACAGAGATTTTAGTATCCATTTCCTTTAAACCTAGGCGTTCGTAGTTTTATCGTGAATTAGGAAACACTGAAGGTAGTGCCATCCTTACCGTCTTTCAATTGAATGCCCATGGCCGATAATTGATCACGAATTTTGTCAGAGGTGGCAAAATCCTTATTTGTACGAGCCTCATTGCGCAATTGAATCAATAATTCAACGACACCCTGAAGCTTGTTCGAATCCTGGTTCCCTTCCGATTTATCTTCCAAGCCCAAGACTTCGAATACGAAATCGTGCATGGTTTGTTGTAGTAATTCCTTGTCCTGCGCGGTAATATTCTCTTTCTCTTCCTTGATGAGATTGATATGCTTTACGCCTTCGAACAAATGCGCGATTAGAATGGGCGTATTGAAATCATCATTCATGGCATCATAACATTTCTGCCGCCATTCGGGAACATTGAAATCCGAAGTCCCTTTGGTCCCCAGATCATTGAGGTTATCAATGGCCTCCATCATTCTATAAAACCCTTTTTCAGAGGCCAAAAGAGCATCATTGCTAAGGTCCAAGATACTGGTATAGTGGGCCTGCATCATAAAAAAACGTACCACCGAAGGGGTGAAAGGTTTACTAAGAATGTCGTTCTCGCCGGTAAAAATCTCACCAGGCAAAATATTGTTGCCCGTTGATTTGGCCATTTTCTTTCCATTCAGGGTCAGCATATTGGCATGCATCCAATAATGCACGGGAGCATGGCCATAACTGGCTTCTGCTTGCGCTATTTCACACTCATGGTGCGGAAATTTCAAATCCATGCCACCGCCATGAATATCAAAGGTTTCCCCAAGATATTTGGTGCTCATTGCGGTACATTCCAAATGCCATCCAGGAAATCCATCGCCCCAAGGGGAAGGCCACCGCATAATATGCTCGGGCTCGGCTTTTTTCCATAATGCAAAATCCTGTGGATTTTTTTTCTCGCTTTGGGCCGCCAATTCACGGGTATTGGCAATCATATCCTCCAATTTTCTACCACTTAATTTACCATAGTCGTAGTCCTTATTGAACTTCTTGACATCAAAATAGACAGAGCCATTGATCTCATAGGCATATTCTTTTGCGAGGATTTCCTTAATGATTTCCAATTGTTCAATGATATGACCGGTTGCCGTTGGCTCTATGCTTGGGGGTAGAAAATTGAACTGATCCAAGATATTGTGGAAGTCGATGGTGTACCGCTGTACCACCTCCATCGGCTCAATTTTCTCCAACCGTGCCTTTTTTGCGATCTTATCCTCCCCTTCATCGGCATCATCAACCAAATGTCCTGCATCGGTGATATTGCGCACATACCTGACCTTATAGCCTAAATGCCTTAAATACCTGAATATCATATCAAACGACATAAAGGTGCGGCAGTTGCCTAAATGCACATTGCTATAGACCGTAGGCCCACACACATACATGCCTACATGGCCTTCATCGATGGGTTCGAAGATTTCTTTTTTGCCCGTAAGTGAATTTGTGATCTTAAGGGGTTGCTTCTGGTACAATTGCATTTGAGGTGACGACTATTAAAATTTTGTATCTAGATTCAAATATTCCAAAAATTCGACGCGAAGGGCTTCGTTCTTGAATTTCCCCCCGTATTCCGCAGTGACCGTACTGCTTTCAATATCCCGTATGCCCCTGGAGTTTACACATAAATGCTTGGCATCGATTACACATGCCACATCATCGGTGTTCAATACTTTTTGGAGTTCCCGAACAATCTGTATATTCAACCGTTCCTGAACTTGTGGTCTTTTGGCAAAATAGTCGACAATGCGATTCATTTTTGAAAGCCCAACAACCGTACCATTGGATATATAGGCAACATGGGCCCTGCCCACAATCGGTAAGAGATGATGCTCACAGGTAGAATAGAGCGTAATGTTCTTTTCAACCAACATTTCACCGTATTTGTATTTGTTCTCAAAGGTCGATGATTTCGGTTTTTTTTGTGGATCTAAACCACTAAAAATCTCTTTTACGAACATTTTGGCAACGCGATTGGGGGTACCTTTTAGGCTGTCATCGTCTAAATCGAGCCCAAGTGTGAGCATGATCTCCCGTACGTTCGTGCGAATGCGATTTATCTTTTCCTCCTCGTTCAACACAAAGGCATCCTCACGTAATGGGGTGTCCTCAGCCGAAGAAACGTGATCATTTCCCATTTCTTCATAGCGTTCTTCCAATGTACTATCCATTTTCATTTAAAAAACATTACAGAACGGCAAAGATATACATTATATGGCACTTTATGATCGATTAGGGGCAATACACAACATAAATTAGTGTTAAGGACCATCACGGATTATTTTTATGATCCTCAAGTTAAAATTGCCAATGAAGTTTAAAACTGTATGGTTCTTTGTAGTCTTCCTGCTAGGGGTTTCCGGTGCTACCGCACAGGTAGCTCCCGATTGTGGCAACGCCATCCCCATTTGTAACAATACACCGGTCAATGGAGGAACTATGGGCTATGGCATCGATGATTTTAATGGGGCGCAAATGACGGGGTGTTTGGAAACAACAACTACGGGAGCCATCGAATCCAATGCTGCCTGGTATCGTTTTAGGACCGGGGCATCTGGTCAGTTGGGTTTCAATATCGGGTTTGATACTGCTGAGGATTGGGATTTCGCATTATATAAAACAAATGATTGCAAAGCATTGGGAGAACCTGTGCGTTGTAACTTTTTTGATAACCAAGATCAGAATGCCTTTATCGGAGTGGGGGAGGACCCAACAGGAACTACTGTAAACGTGCAGTATGATGATTGGCTAGAGGTAGAGCCTGGGGAGGATTACTATTTGTTGATCAATAACTTCAGTAACATTAATTCCGGTTTTTCCATTCAGTTTTCGGGGTCCATTTTTATCACGAATCCTTATGATGCCTTAGATTGTTCCATTATCAGTAATTTATTGGGACCACCGATTTCCGCCTGCGAAAATGATAGCGTACCACTTGATGCCACTACCGAAAATGCGGTTACTTACGATTGGTATCGCGATAATGGCAGTGGGTTCCAACCTATTTTAGGAGAAAATAACCCAACCTTTGAGGTCACCGGAACTGGTACATATAGGGTAAACGTGGCATTACCTGATGGAAGCACGGTTATCAGTGATGTACAAGTGGTATATTCGGCAATACCTTTGGCCTATCCTTTGACCGATGATGCCTCTTGTTCAGGTGAAACCACCTATGATCTTTCTCAAAAGGATGCCGAGGTTTTGGGCGGACAAAATCCTACGGAATTCATCGTCAGTTATCACCTAAGTATGGCAGATGCGACGAATGGCGTCAATGCCTTGTCCAAGACGTATGCGGTGGGGAATGGCTCACAACCGATTTATGTACGGGTATCATCGATAACGAATCCCATGTGTTTTGATGCCAGCCAACACTTTCAATTAACCCATCTTGAGTCCCCGATCATGGATTTCGATACCGAGGTCTACCTGTGTGCTGAAAATGCAAGTATAACTATAGGAGCGTCTGTTCCTCCGAATCCCAATTATACCTATATCTGGGATTCCGGAGAAACCACATCAAGTATTGAAGTGTACCAAGCGGGTACCTATACCGTAACAGCGACCAATGCACAAGCGGGCTTGACCTGTAGTGATTCAAGAACCATTCATGTAGCCGCATCGATAACACCTGAGATAACGGATGTGATCATCGACGATTTACAGACCGACAACACCCTGACCATTTTGACCAATGTTACCGATCATATTGAATACCAATTGGATGATGGGGATTTTCAATCTTCGAATGTTTTTACCGACGTACTCCCTGGGGCGCATACGATTACGGTGAACGATGCGAACGGATGTGGTACGGTTACCGAGCAGGTTATCGTGGTTGGTTTTCCGAAATTCTTTACGCCCAATGGGGATGATCGCAATGATTATTGGAACATAGCGGGGATATCCGAACTGGAAGATCCCATTGTACAGATTTTTGACCGTTTTGGGAAGTTTTTGAAACAGTTGGATGAAAAGGATCTTGGTTGGGATGGCCGTTACAATGGAAATCCTTTGCCCTCATCGGACTATTGGTTCAAATTGAGTTATACCGATGTCAACGGACAAAGATCGGTGGCGAAGTATATCAACAACCATTTCTCCCTTAAAAGATAGCACGCCTGATTTAGGGGTTATACCTGCGTTTTATCGATTAACTGCATAAAATACCGACAAAATATAATAAAATAAAAGTGGTTGAGTTATACTAGATGTTACTGGTATAACGTTAGCCCCATTTTTATGCGAACACATATTTTAGTTCTTGGTTGTTTTTTGGTGTTCCTAACAGGGACCAAGGCCCAGAACTCCCCAGATTGTAGAAGTGCCATTCCCGTTTGTGCTGATGGACAACCCATTATGCCTTTTGTCGATGGTAGTGGTGATGTCGATGATTTTGATCCCGATGTTGTACGACAGAGTGGTTGTTTGGAAAAAGGAAGCGTAAGTTCCGCCAATATAGAACACAATACCTCATGGTTCGTCTTTAGGGCGGGTACCGGGGGGCAGGTCGGTTTTGATATTGAGGCATTGCCCGTTGGCGGTGTCGGTACGCCGACAGCCGAATGGGATTTTGCGGTGTATGGCCCTTATGATCAGACCAGTGGTCAAAATTTCTGTACAATTATAGGTGATGGTACCTCCGAACCCATACGCTGTAATTACGAAGTAAACGATACAAATTTTACAGGTCTTGGTGTGAACCCGGAGAATGGCGTTGCTGGGGGACCTTTTGTGAAAGGAAGCCAGAACACCTACGATGAATGGTTGGATGTTCTGCCCGGGGAAATCTATTACATACTTGTGAATAATTTCAATACCAATTTCGATGGGGATCCAGAACAGTTTTCCTTGACCTTTACCGGTAGTTCGGTGGATGCCGACCAGGACAATGCCTTGGATTGCACCCTTAGGGATGAATTTTTAGGGCTTGACATCATTGCCTGCGAAGGCGATCCCGATATTGTATTGACCGCCTTAAACTCTCCTGCGGGACCGGATATCACGAATGTGACCTGGACTGTGGATTATGAGGATGATGGTGTTGTAGATGCTACTTTGGCCGATGGTCCTTCAGAAACCGAGTTGACAGTAACGAGCCCTAATTCAGGTCGCTATTTTGTTGAGATTCAAACGAGTTTGGCTACCGTGATAACCGATGATATTTTGATAACGTTTTACGGCATACCTGTTCTGGAACCTGGCAATGAAGTGACCGTATTGGATGATCTTGCCGATAGTAATAATGTACAATTCAATGTGGTAGGCAACGGCGACTATGAATATGCCATTAATGGGGGTGATTTTCAAGATGACCCCATTTTTAATGATGTACCTCCAGGCATCAATACGGTGATTGTTAATGACAAAAATGGCTGTGGTACCACAGAACCCTTAGAGTTTTTAGTCGTGGGGTATCCCAAGTTCTTTACGCCAAATACCGATGGTTTCCATGATTACTGGAATGTATTGGGCATTGAGACCCTAATTGATCCCGTGGTCCATATATTTGACCGGTATGGGAAATTGTTGAAACAATTGGATGCCACCACCATAGGATGGGACGGGACTTTCAATGGTAGGCCCATGCCCTCGTCGGATTATTGGTTTAAGATGGAATATTCCCGTGATGAGGAAGGGGTAGTGGTTGCAAAGAGCCTTCGTACCCATTTTACGTTAAAAAGATAATGGGATGATAGTTCATAAAAAAGACCCTGACGGCATGCCGTCAGGGTCTTTTTTATCACCTAATATTTTTTGGCTTAAAAATTAAGCGTATAGCTTAAAGATACATTGGTATTCTTTTTATTGATCAGGGCCGGCGTTGTTACGCCCGTGTCGAACAACTGCATATTGTAATCCTGCTCGAGCCAATTGACTGCTAGGTCTAAACGACTTCCTCCGAAGTTATAACCAATCCCCCCTGAATAACCGTTTAAATCCCCGATATTATTGCCATCGGCATAAGGGCTTTGTTCAAATCGGTAGCCTGCCCTAAGGCTCACTTGGTCTATGCGATATTCTCCCCCCAATCTAATGGACGAAACCCCATCAAGGTTATTGCCGATCTGTGAATTTATGGTAGCAAAGCTAGCATCACCCGCAGGTCTTAATTCTGCCTGTGACATATCTTGGTAGGTATAGTCCAAACTTAGAAGTCCATCCTTGCCAAATATCAAGGCCGCGCTACCTGTCCATTTCGCGGGGGTCTTAATAGTATATGCTTCAAAAAGGTTGATAATGTCATGGTTGATGAAATTAATATCATCATCGGCCAAATCGGAATTGATGCGTTGTGAAAAATCATCGGTCAAACGATACCAGGTCGGGGATTGATAACTGCCTCCCACCCTAAAATTCTCATTTACTTTCGCTATTGCCCCTAAATTCAAAGAGAACCCGGAACCTTCAGTATGCAAGAAGTTTGAAAAATCCGTTTGTTGGATCAATGATCCCGCCTCATAACCACTTTCTCGTAAATCATCATATTGGTCATAGAAAACCGTATGAAAATTAAGCGATGCGCCCAAATATAGGTTGTCTTGGTATTGGGTGGCGAAATTCACCGTAAATTTACTATTGTAACCTGAGGTCACCCGTAAAAAGTCTTGATTTACAGTGTTGTACGAGGCATTGCTATTATAGACCGTGTTGGTATCATCCTCGGTTTGAGGATCAATGACGCCGCCATAATAGCCTAGAAAAGCCTGTTGGTCCCCGAAGCCCTGGACCGACCCGATATCAAGGTAGCCATCTTCGATATATTCCCCCTCTTGCAACAATATCGAACCAAAGGGAACCCCTTGGGCGAAATTTAAAAAGTAGGTATCGATACCCTGGTCACTTGTGCCTACAACCCTGAATTCATCATCGAAATTCCGAACCATATCGTAATTGATCGCTATGGCCATTTTTTTCCAATCTGAGCCATTATTGCTTTTAAAAACAAAGACCCCACCGACTTGATTAAGATCCAAATTGTTTGTTTTGAACCCTGAGGAAGTTCCAAAATAAGTGGCTAAATTATCCTTTTGATAGTGTGTTCCGGAAATCGTGAACAGACTATTATTGAACACTGCCGAACCAGCAGGATTGATACTAAGTGCTGAGAGATCACCACCAAGGGCCCCAAAGGCGCCACCCATGCCTTGAAATCGGGCTGTGCCCTGTAAATTTTCATGACTATAACGGAGTACATCGGTGATATTTTGGGCACTTGAGATGGTGCATGCCAATAATACCATGAAAGTTAAATATCTTTTCATCTGTTTTTTTTTTTTTGATTAATAAGGTCAGATGCAATGAGCCATACAACATTTTGGTTCGTCGCCAAATCGGTAATGGCTCATTTTATTTTTGCACGGATTTTAATAACCTGATTGATAGTTTAGGATTTAATTTCCCCTTCCACTACTCCTACCAGAAGAACCACTGCTGCTTCTGCCAGAACTACTACTTCTACTAGAGCCTGAGGAGGAAGAACGACCCACAGACGATCTTGAAGAGCCGCTGCTAGAGCTTCTATAGGTTCCGCTACTTCTTGAGCTGGAACTGCCAGACGACCTATAGCTACTTGTTCTTGGTGAAGAACTTCGTGTACTGCTACCCGAACTTCTATACGTTCCTGAACTGCCTGTGCGACTTCCCGAACTTCTATAGGTTGAGGTTCTCGGAGTCGTTGCCCTTGGCGTGCTGCTCGAACCGCTTGTGCCTCTGCTATAGGTGCCGCTCC
>NZ_JBATHS010000325.1:0-4904 GCF_049667165.1 Maribacter sp. | reverse complement strand
AATATCGAATTGCTCTTCCTTAATCATGGTTTTTTCAGTATCCAAAAATCTTATAGTGACTCTACAATCCGTATAAGACTTGTAGAAATCATTGACCACCCATAATTCCCCTTTAAATTCCTCACCAGGCAACCACCTTCGGTCATAATGCTTCATGGTCACCAATACAGGTTGATATGCTTTTCTGACGTAGTCAAAGGACAACTTCTTCTCCTGATAATAATCCACGATCCCCCATTTCATATCGGGCGCGAAGGTGATATAATGACAGATACAAATCGCGCTTGTTTTCGGTTTTCTAGTCCTAAAATGCTCCAAGGCATACTTAAATATTGTACCCTGGGTTATTTGTGTGGCCTCGACAAATTTCTCCAATCCATCCCGACTTTGGTCACCAAGTACCTCAAAATTCAAGGTTCTCAAGGCGTCGAAATCGGCCCAATGATGTCCCCAACTTGGTCCTGGTGGCCAGATCTCATCCGCTGGAATGAACTTTTTAATACTCTCTACATTGGGACAGGAAGAAATAGCCAGCTCAGGGATTACCGCATAATCCAAGCTTGGAAAATAATCTTCCATGACAAATTCACCTTCCCCATAGAACAAATCGTTGGCATGGAAACTTTCATTGGGTTTAAAGCCTAATTTAAGACCCACTTCATCGCTTAAAGGGGAAGAGGGAATAAAATGCAACGGTGTGTATGGTTTAATGGCCTTACCCAATTCGTTTACGAACTGTAAATTATATTCTGGATCTGAGGCGGTCATAAACAATTCCTCTGAACCTTCCAACAACACCAAACAAGGATGATTGCGCTGCTCCTTCACAGAGGCTATGGCTTCAGCAAAAACGGCATCCTTGAATTCTTGGTCCTTTGGTAAGGATAAACTCGCCAAAGGCAAGACATCTTGCCAAACTGTAATTCCGGCTTCATTACACAATTGATAGAACAATGGTATTTCCTCTGGATGCCAACCGAATATCCTTAGGTTATTGAAGTTCGCTTCTTTAGCCAAGCGAATCAATTCTTTATACTTGCTTGGATGTGCCCTTCCCATAAAGATGTCCGGAGGTCCTCCCCAAGTCCCGGAACGCATAAAATGGCGTTTACCGTTGATCATGACGGTCCAGGGATTTTCAACTTGCTCTTTGGTAAATCCTGGATTATGAACCATTTGTACTTCACGGATACCGAACGCAGTCGTTGTTGTATCCCATAAACTTCCTTTGGTATCAGAAACCGTCAGCTTTGCCTCATATAAATTCTGGTCCCCGAGATCCCACGGCCACCATAGTCTTGTATCATCAACATCAAGATTGATGCTTAAAGCGTTGTTTCCCTTTTTCAGGGCGACTTCTTGTTCCAATTGATACGTCTTAGAACTAAAGTTTTTTCCGGTTACTTCAATCTTCACTTTTGCTTTCCTTTCCGCTTCAAAGTGATTTTGGAGTTCTAAAGCTACCTCTAATTTGGCCTTGTTATCAGATAACAAGCTTGGTTTAACATAGGTATCCTCAATGGTTACCTCGCCCATGGCCTCTAAATAAACAGGTTTCCAGATACCAGTAGGTGGTAAGCTTACCCAATAGTCGCCATGCCAAGCAGGTTTTCGACCCGCGACCTGACTATACCGTCTAGGCGCAGGATGTAAACGAACCATCAAAACATTGGTGCCAAAACGCAGACGTTCAAAACGAATGGTTTTTGACACGTTGAATTTGAACTTAGAGAACATCCCTTCATGAGTGCCCAAAAACTTGCCGTTTAGCCAGACATCGCAACCGAAATCGACCCCATCGAATACGAGCTGAATGCGCTTGCCATTCATCTCCTTAGGTACATCGAACTGTCGTTTATACCACCATTCATTTTCTGGAACCCATTTTGCCTTAAGGCTATTTCGCCCAAAGTGGGGGTCATCTAACCTACCTGCCCTCCAAAGATCGGTGTACACATCTCCCGGTACCTTGGCGTATATCCAATTAAAGGAATCCCCCGTGATATCGAAATTGAGTTCATGGAATCCAACTTTAACACCTTCTCCAGGGCGTATGCCTTCCATTTGCCAGTTATTGCCACAAAGATCAAGAACTATTTTTTCATTTGAGGATTCTTCCGCACTGTTCAAATAATCCCGTTCTTCCGCACTTATGTTTTTCATGTTTACCTTTACTTTATAATTTCCCTCGAATCAGTTATTTGCCGAATTATTGATTCTGTACTCATACATGGAGTACGTGGTTTCCTTGACTTTGTCTATTAGTTCCTCATAAGGATTGTCACATATATCAACGAACCCGACATTATAGTTTTCACCATCGAAACGACCTGTATTGGGCTCGTCCAAGTATTGGAACCAATGTGCACCAACAATATTCGGATGTCTTAAAGCACCATGTATATAGTCCTGGTACATTTGTCCCCTTTCTGCTTGGTCTTTTGCCTTTTTAATACCCACATGGAAACTACCACGATCTAAGGCCCCAAAATGGAATTCCCCGATCATAACAGGTTTGTCCATACCTTCTGGCAATGTGAAATTCTCGACACTATACTCGTATTTATTGAAACTCATTATATCTAAATATTTGCTCGCCGCATGTAAGACTACCTCATTATTGGCCCAAGCGAAACGGCAGCCTAAGTAGTTTTGTTTGGGGGCGACTTTTTTAAGTTCCTCATTGATGACCTTGAAATAGGTATCCGCTATTTTTTCATAAAATGCAACAAGGTCGGGACCTGCTTTTTTCGCATCCGGGGTTGATGTGGATTGCAACAGCGCTTCCCAAGAGTCATAATCACTCTCCCAAACTATATTGAGATGACCTATTTGCAGGTATTTGGTTTTAAGGTCGTTGACAAACTCAATTTTTGATGGTTGCGTAGCGGGGCTTTTGAGCGTACCCAAGGATAAGGATCCCAATTGCCCCCAGGACAATTCATTATCCACAAAATAACCGATACACCATGGGTCATTTGCCCCTTCTTTTTGGGTGGCTATCGAATTGCGTACGGCAATCCTGAAATTTGGATCAAAAACATCATGAAATTTGCCCCAGAAACCTTCAGAGCCTTCAATCTTGGGCGTGCCATTGATCCAAATAGAACCAACATAGGGTGTTTTGTGTTGGCGGGTAGCCCCAAAATCCGAAACGAAACCAATCGTGTTCATACCCCAATCCTTGATTCGTAAATGCGCTGTTTCCCTAAATTTATCCAACCAGGCATCGCCGTATTTCCTAAATAGGTTACTCTGATAGAAATTATAGGTTTTAAAAGGCAGCTTGTCTTTATAGAAACCATGGCTGGCATGGGTGCCTTCAGCATAAAATTGACCAAGTGGAGAATCCTGTCCGGGTAAAAATTTAAAGTAGTTTTCCCTTTGTGAAGTGCCCGTAAAAACCGCATCGGATGCCACACAATTCAATCCGGCCGTCCAAAACAAATAGCCCTCGGGGTCTACAATCCACCATTTTCCATCCCGTTTTTCCGTTCTAAAGAATCCTGTTGCCTCTAATTCTGGCCCTGCGGTCCATCCGCCATATGCACCACGTTCCTTAGGACCGGTAGCCTCTGCTAAATAATCCAATTCAATTTTGGCCTGTTCTTTTAACTCCTCCTCGGAATGCATTTTATTCTTCCAGTCGCCATGCATATACTGGCCAAACTCGTCAACAAAGGGGAAGAATCCTTCTGGATTTCGAACTTCATATTCCCCAACCGCCCTTACATTATCGACAGTGAAATTGTTGGGCTGGGTAGCGTATCGCGAGCAGAAGGTAAGTTCAGTTACCTTCGTTAAATCCGCTTTGATTTTTCCTGGAACCCCGCGCAATCCGTTTACTTCGATTTGCGGTTTGAAAATCCAGGGCGTCCATGCCAAATCCACGGTTATGGTTTTACGTTCACCTGGCACCAGATCTACATAATCGGAACAATACCATCTTAATAATCCGTCGGGATCGTTACCAACAAAAAGTTCTACTTGGATATCCTCATCGCCCACATTGCTGACATCGGCCTTTACTTGGTAATAGCTTGATAAGTCCCATGGTTTATCTTGGGGGCTTAACAGTTTTACACCTGTTTCCCTTATCGTAAATCCATTATTGACCTGAAGGAATTTGTTGTTGTTATCTTCCTTCAATTCAAAAGTCGCATCCTGTGGCGTAATAAATTCCGTAGGCATGCCCTCTTCAAAATCGAACAATACCAATTCATGTACCTTTTCATGTTTCCCTTCATTCTTACAACCACCAAGTAGTATAAATACTATGGCCAAATATACCAGTCTTTCTATCTTATACGATCTTTTAAAATTGAACAGCTCCATATCCTTACCTAATTATTTTAATTCTTCTTAACCAATAATTCTTCCAGTTGTTCCAGGGACTTCCCTTTTGTTTCAGGAACCTTGAACCATATCAAAACAAAACCGATGACCGCAAAGCATCCGAAAAGCAAAAAGGTCATTGCATTTCCCAACTGTGAAAGCTCCCAAGGGAACAACAATTGAACAAAAAAGGCGACTCCAAGATTTATAAGGCCTACAAACGAAATGGCGATACCCCTGATTTTTGTCGGGAATAGCTCTGAGAACAAAACCCACATTACCGGTCCTATTGACATCGCGTAGGCCCCAACAAATCCTATGATGCCAATAAGGATCAGAAGTGTATTCATTTTTGCAGAAGCCGTTACCAGGGTGGACTCATGAATACCTGCACTTTCTTCTCCTAAGGCAACCTTTAATGCTGCCTTGAATTCAAGGTCGTTTTCAAAAACCTTATCCTGAAGTTGTACTAGTTGTTCTTTATTAATTTCTTTAGGCAGATTGGCAAGGGCATCTTCATCAAGGGTATATGTAGCGTTGTTAAAGCCATAACTTAGCACGAACAAACA
>NZ_JBATHS010000324.1:0-5238 GCF_049667165.1 Maribacter sp. | reverse complement strand
CCATTTTCACAAAATTCCCCAATTTTGGAAGGCTCATCTGGGTCTGGCCAGGCACAACTGGGGCACTCAAAACCCTCTTTTTGGTTCATGTTCGATAACGCCTGTAACGAACGAACGACGCCCATTTCCTTAAAAACATGGGACATGGCTGCTTTGACCCCCGGTAATCCGGCGGCATATTGTGCAGCGGTTTTAAGTTTGATTTTAGTGAAAGTGCCAGGACCGAGTATGGAAACCTTTCTATGTAGCTTATCATCCATAATTAAATATAGTCAAACTAGGATAATAAACGCATTATCAACAACCTCCTTTCGGGTTTGGATATTTGTCCGTTTGATCTTCATGGGTCTGATCCAAGCAGGCAAAATCCTTTTCCAATAATAGATAAAATGTACCACCATTCGCAAGTTTCTCATGATGATCTAAGCCTACCACATCATTGTCGTGCCAATCCTTGGCGAAACTTTCAGGAACATAAAGCGTTATGGCGCTATCTTTGAAATCTACCTGTAGCTTCTCAATTTGCTTCTGTTTTACACCATACCTGAACGTAGTTGAACTAAATTGGGTCGTTTCTTCGATACCTCCTTCTTCACAAAACTTTTTAACGTCGGTGGGTGTCAACCGAAATCGAACTGAATTTTCCTTTATACGTATTTTCATTATTATCTGAATTTTCCCGAAGATAGTAAAATCATAAAAAGTGACCCCAATAAAAGTTGATCAAGATTCAATACTTTTCTGGCACGAAAGTTTGGTACTTCATAGGAGGACGTACATAACTTTCATATTGCGGCAAAGGAGGTAGTTTTATCGGTTTATACTTCATTTTTTCATGAGGAATTTGGCTTAAGATATGGTCAATACAATTAAGCCGCGCTTTTTTCTTATCATCGGAATTCACCACAAACCAAGGTACTTGTTTGGTATCGGTATGTGCGAACATATCGTCTTTGGCCTTAGAATATTCCAACCAACGTGCACGGGATTCCAAATCCATTGGGCTAAATTTCCAGCGCTTCATTGGGTCTTTAATGCGGCTTTTAAAACGCTTTTCTTGCTCTTCGTCACTGACCGAAAACCAGTATTTTAAAAGTATAATACCTGAGCGCACCAACATACGTTCAAATGATGGGCATGAACGTAAAAACTCATCGTACTCCTCATCGGTACAGAAGCCCATTACCTTTTCTACCCCTGCCCTATTATACCAACTACGATCAAAGATCACTATTTCGCCAGCTGCAGGCAAATGTGCCACATACCGCTGAAAATACCACTGCGTTTTTTCTCTTTCCGTTGGCACTCCCAATGCTACTACCCTACACACGCGAGGGTTCAAGGGCTCTGTAATTCTTTTAATGGTACCACCTTTTCCCGAGGCATCCCGGCCTTCAAAAATAATAACCACTTTTAGACCTTGTGTTCGTACCCATTCCTGAAGATGAACTAGATCTTTCTGCAAACAGGCAAGTGCATCCTCATAATTATCCCCATTCTCAGCACATGATTTCCTTTTAGAATCTCCCATAAAACGAATTTAATAAAAAAGGGGCTAGACTATGGCACTTCCCAACCAAAGTGGTCTATTTGATATAAATTTAGTACGCTTCTAAATAACCAGATAAGTTATGAATAAACAAGATCGTGTATATGCCGGCGAAAAACACAAAAAGAAAATTCATAAATGCACCACCTATTTTAAACAATGCCTTTTTGGGTATTTCATACATGGGGTAATAAGCCATTTGTGTGGCGACCTTGCCTACCCAGTATAAGGCAATCAGTCCTGTTAAGCCGACAGCTAATCCTGTTTGGTTTTTTAGGTCCGAAGTGAATAAAATAGTAATTAGGCCAAAACAAAAATTCAATCCTACTATATAGCGCCCATAGGTCTTCGCAATTTCTTGGTTTAGTGGTTTTAATTTTTTTACATCGTTATACCAATCAAACACTTGATGTCGAATATAAGGGTAGACCAAGGCTGTGAATATCTGGCCAATACCTCCTAGGATAATGACCCAATCAGGGATGTTTATTTTCATAGTATAGAACTGCTTACGTGTTTTATTCGATTATATCAAAATACAGCCGAATTTTCATTTAAGAGTGAAATTAACATCAAGAATCTATTTTTCATCTGTTACGACTGTTCTCGATACTATTTTCTATCAAAAATCACTCGAACTGACAGTTAGTTTCTTTTACAGGCGTAATTTAAATTCGTTCAAACTTTTCTCACATATTCCGTCGATATTGTCCCCCTACTTCGAACAAGGCCGAAGTAATCTGTCCCAAGGAACAGAATTTTGTGACCTCCATGAGTTTTTCAAATAGGTTTTCATTATGTATCGCCGCACTTTGCAAATCCTTGATCAGTCCTTCAACCTCAGCCGTATGAGCTTTATGTAGGTTTTCTTTGGTAAAGATCTGAAATTGCTTTTCCTCCTCGGTAGCACGGATTACTTCCGTGGGCATAATGGTGGGCGACCCTTTGGAACTCAAAAAGGTGTTCACCCCAATAATGGGATATTCCCCCGAATGCTTCAAGGTCTCATAGTACAGGCTTTCTTCCTGTATTTTACTACGCTGGTACATGGTTTCCATAGCGCCTAGCACTCCACCACGCTCAGTGATACGGTCAAACTCAAGCAATACGGCCTCCTCGACCAAATCGGTCAATTCTTCAATGATAAAGGCACCTTGGATGGGGTTCTCGTTCTTTGCCAAGCCCAGCTCCTTATTAATGATCAATTGAATGGCCATGGCCCTGCGTACCGATTCCTCAGTAGGGGTGGTTATGGCCTCGTCATAGGCATTGGTGTGTAACGAATTGCAATTATCATAAATGGCATACAGCGCTTGCAGTGTGGTGCGTATGTCGTTAAAGTCGATCTCTTGTGCATGCAAGCTTCTTCCCGAGGTTTGGATATGGTATTTGAGCATCTGTGCCCGCTCGTTGGCGCCGTACTTTACTTTCATCGCCTTGGCCCAAATTTTACGGGCTACGCGGCCGATCACCGCATATTCCGGGTCGATGCCATTGCTGAAAAAAAAGGAAAGGTTTGGGCCAAATTGATTGATGTCCATACCCCGACTCAAATAGTATTCCACATAGGTGAACCCGTTGGAAAGCGTAAATGCCAATTGCGAAATAGGGTTGGCACCGGCTTCGGCTATATGATAGCCCGAAATGGACACGGAATAGAAGTTACGCACCTTCACTTTTATAAAATATTCTTGTACATCGCCCATCAACCGCAAAGCGAATTCGGTGGAAAAGATACAGGTATTCTGTGCTTGGTCTTCCTTCAAAATATCGGCCTGTACCGTACCCCTCACTTGGGAGAGGGTCTTCGTCTTTATCTTTTTATAGATCTCCGATGGAAGCACTTGATCCCCCGTAACACCCAATAACAATAAACCAAGACCGTCATGACCTTCCGGAAGTTTACCATTGTAACGTGGGCGTTCAATACCTTTGTCCTTATAGTACTTTTGAATTTTTGCCTCGACTTCTTTCTCGAGGCTATTTTCCTTGATGTACAGTTCACATTGCTGGTCGATCGCGGCATTCATAAAGAAACCCAATAGCATGGGTGCGGGGCCGTTGATCGTCATACTTACCGAGGTCATGGCATCTGCCAAGTTGAAGCCCGAATACAATTTTTTTGCATCATCCAGACAACAGATGGAAACACCGGCATTACCGATTTTCCCATAAATATCGGGACGCCGATCGGGATCGTTTCCGTAAAGGGTAACACTGTCAAAAGCCGTGGAAAGCCGTTTGGCCGGCAAACCCATACTCACATAGTGAAAACGGCGATTGGTACGCTCGGGTCCACCTTCACCGGCAAACATACGGGCAGGGTCTTCCCCCATTCTTTTAAACGGATACAACCCTGATGTATACGGAAACTCACCGGGAACGTTTTCTTGCAGCATCCATCGCAAGAGGTCACCCCACGCTTGATATTTTGGCAAGGCTACTTTTGGAATGTCGTTCTGTGAAAGCGATTTGGTATGTGTTTCAATCTTTATTTCCTTACCTCTTACCTTAAAGCTAAACATGGGGTCTTTGTATCTTTTGACCTTTTCATCCCAATGCAGTAGCATCTCCCAATGGTAAGGGTCAAAGTCCATTTTTATACGGTCGAATTCCGCAATAAGCCTACTTACAAAGTCTTTATTATCGATGGCTTCCGAACTGACGGATTCCAAAACAATCCCATGTTTATCCAATTTTGGCGTTGTTCCGGTAACAGATTCAATCGTTTTAAAAATGCCATATAACTTTTGCGCCAAGATTACTTGATCATCCACTTTTTGATCGTATGCACGGTTGCTCTCAGTAATTTCCGAAAGGTAACGGATGCGGGCCGGCGGGATCACAAAAATCTTTTCGGATAGTTCCTTTGAAACAGTAAAGCTGGATTTTAAATTGGCACTGGTCTTCGCAACTACTTTGTCCATTACCGCCTTGTAGAGGGTGTTCATCCCCGGGTCATTGAATTGGGAAGCTATGGTGCCAAAAACAGGTAGATCATCCTGATGCGTATCCCACAGATTATGGTTGCGTAGGTATTGTTTTTTTACATCACGAAGTGCATCAAGAGCGCCGCGTTTATCGAATTTGTTGATGGCCACGAGGTCGGCAAAATCGAGCATATCGATCTTTTCAAGTTGGGTAGCAGCCCCAAATTCAGGGGTCATTACATAGAGGGATACATCGCTATGTTCCACAATCTCGGTATCGGACTGCCCTATACCAGAAGTTTCGAGGATGATAAGGTCGTACTCGGCCGCCTTTAGTACATCCACCGCTTCCTGTATGTGTTTTGATAATGCCAAATTGCTTTGACGGGTTGCCAAGCTACGCATATATACCCGAGGGTTGTTGATGGCGTTCATACGGATCCGGTCCCCAAGAAGTGCACCCCCTGTTTTTCGTTTGGATGGGTCCACTGAGACGATAGCAAGGGTATTTTTGGGAAAATCGATTAAAAAACGGCGCACCAACTCATCGACCAAAGAGGATTTCCCGGCACCGCCAGTTCCTGTGATACCCAAAACAGGAGTAGTCCCCTTTCCCGTTTCTCCCAATTGGTTGAAAGCTTTTTCAAACTCATCGTGTCTGTTTTCGGCTAAACTGATCAGTCTTGCTATGGTTTGAACGTCTTTTTTATGGAGTAACTCTTTAATTCCGGTTTCTTTTGGAAGGGCTAAAGGTGGGTT